>NZ_JBVAXR010000008.1:98403-170149 GCF_055419445.1 Mycobacterium sp. IDUB_19
CGGATCCTGCATGACGAACGGCGGATTATCTTGCAGCCCAATCATTTCCAGGTCTCCGTAGTTGACCGTCAGTCCCTGTGCCGAGGAGAACGTCTCGTGGTCGCGGGCCGCCGACCACACATCGGCGTGCCGGGACAGCACGTAGTAGTCCTGCTCGGGGTGTTTGCGCGGCACGACGTGGTGCACCGGGTCGTGGTCGCGCAGCGCGCGGTACATCGGCCACGGATTCGGCCAGGTGCCGGCGTTGGCGAGCTCGAACACGACCGGTGTGTTGTGAGACATAACCGCAGTCATGTCTTATTCGTACGACAGCAGCCGCAATATGTCAACCGCTCTGAGCGCCGGGTGTGCGGCCAGGGCGCTGTCGGTTCTCATCCAAGATGGCGGAATTCTCACAGTAATGGCGGACGAGTAGCGGATCCGCCACAAAGATGAGAATCTGATTAGCTGATCTACGCATCACGGTAGGCGGTTTCCGAGTTTCCGGACGAAGGGGTAACTCCGAGTGTCACGCTTAAGCGGCGGTTTGACCGTGCGGAGTAAGCAGTGTTGGGCGCTGCAAACCTTCCTGGACGAGGTCCCCTGGGAGCAGCTCAGCGCTGTCACGGACAGCTGAGGTAAGGAAATTCGGCCGTGATCCGCGCTGGGTCGGGCGCGACACCGGCGCCCAGCGGGGAGTTGGTCAACACCGACAGCACGTTGTCCAGCACGTTGTCCATCAGCCCGCGCCCGTTCATTCCGGTGTAGTCGAAGGATGCGGGTGTGCCCAGCTCGTAGGGGAGGGTCATCGATCCGAACAGGTCGGCCACGCGGCGCGCGTAGGCGGCCGGATCAGCGGAAGTGCCGGCGAGTGTGACGTATTTGGTGACGGTGTCGATGGTGCGCGCGACGAACCGCGAATTGTCCCCGGACGGGGCGGTCGAGTTGAACGCCTCGCTCAACTCGTCGTCGTTGAGGTGGAGGTGGGTGAACATCGGCAGGCCCCAGCGGGCCACTTGCTGCTCAGGCGCGTGGCCGCACAGCGACACCGTGGCCCACGCCTGCACCCTGGTCGTGCTGCTGATCAACTCGTTGGGCGCCTCGACGACGATGCCGGCGACGGTCCGATCCCGGAAGACGTTGACGTGGTTGGCGAAAGCCTCGGGTTTGTAGACGCCGGCCGCGGAGGCATCCCTGAAGTCATTGAGGCCCGCATTAGCGCCGAACACATCGTGCACCACTCCGGCGAAGACGCGCACCCCGTTCTCACCGGCGACTGTGACGCCGGTCTTTCCCGACGCGATCAACTCACCAGATCCACCCTGAGCTGCGTCGGCGCCGGTGGCGAGGCGCAGCTCGAAGGTCTGTGCGTGTCCGCCCGCGGGGGCCGCGCTGTGCACCACCTCAGCAAACTTGAGTTTGAAGGACACCTCCTCATGGGCGTCACTGTCTGTGTCGAAGCGAAACACGTAGAGAGCCTCATCGCGAAAAGGGGCAGACGTCTCCGTGGTGGCCGCCGGGTTGACCGTCATCGCCATCACGGTCGTCTTTCCGGGGTCGCCGGCGAAAAGATAGAAATCGCAGAGATTCAGACGAGGGTCTTCGCGACCCGTCGGGGTGTCGAAGTGATGGGACATCGGTCTCGACTCTCCTGAATCCGTCAGCGACAGGCATGGTGAGACGTCTGCGAGCTGCGTCCATTCTGCGCCGGTCACCGGCGAGAGGCAACGGAAAACCCGATGTCACGGATGTGCTGAGTACCCATCGGTTCGCGTCCAATTGCAGTCGGTGAACGTGCAGCGCAGCGCGGCACCAACGGTGCCCTTCAGGTTGTCCGGGCACGTGACGATTCGGGTGCGTGCCCGAATTGCTGGTTGAGCTGTTTGCTGATCTGGCCGGCGTTGTCGTCCTTGCTGACGGTCTCGATGATGTCGAAGTTCACTGTGCCGCCGCTAACGCTGCTGACGGTGACGTTGACGCCGTCGTTCTGCCCGTTGGTTGTCATGGTGCAGCCGAGCGTCGCCCCGACAGTGGCCTTAAGGACGTCGGGGCAGGACACCGAGTCGGGTTTTACCCGGACTGCTGGGCGACCTTCGAACTGATCTGGTCGGCGACGTCACTCTTGGCCACGATGGTGGCGGCCCCGGTCGACGCCGGTATCCGCGCGTCCAGGGAAACGCGTAACGCTTGTTCGCCACGGCATCGCGACCGACTAAGTTCGCCGGCGGCGCTGTGTGTCACGTGACGTTTCACAACGCATCATGAAAACGCCCGTCAAGCCGACCTCGATCGTCTCCGAAATCGCGGACAACCGTAAGGCTCTAGGATCCGCCACGAAGATGAGAAAAACCGCTCCGCCATTTTGATGAGAATTCTGTAAACCTGCAGGTAGGGGAGTCGGTATCTGCCACGCGCGGTGAGAACCCACACGCGCCAACGGCGCACAAACCCCCGCCCTCAGCGCACCCTCAACGCCAAGGACGCACACTCGACGCCAAAAACCGGGGCCAAGCTCAAATCGCCGCACCCGGATTCAGGATGCCCAACGGGTCGAGTGCCTGCTTGATGCGCTGATTGAGCGCCATCACCTCGGGTCCGAGATAGCCGTCCAGCCAAGGCCGCTTCAGCCGGCCGACGCCGTGCTCACCGGTGATCGTGCCGCCCAATCCGATGGCCAGATCCATGATTTCGCCGAACGCCAGGTGAGCCCGCTCCGTCATCGCGGCATCGGCGGCGTCGTACACGATCAGCGGATGAGTGTTGCCGTCGCCGGCGTGCGCGATCACCGAGATCATCAGGTCGCGCTGCTCGGCGATACGGGCAATCCCGGTCACCAGCTCGCCCAGCGCCGGAAGCGGCACCCCGACGTCTTCGAGCAGCAGCGATCCCTTGGCCTCCACCGCGGGGATGCAGAACCGGCGCGCGGCGACGAACGCCTCGCCCTCGTCCGGATCGTCGGTGGTGAAAACGTCCGTTGCATTGTTCTCGGCAAATATCGCCGCCATCAGTTCGGCGTCCTCACCGCTGGCGCGGCCGCGCTCGTCAGAGCCGGCCACCAGCATCGCCGCCGCCCCGCGATCCAGGTCCATGTGCAAGGTGTCCTCGACGGCGTTGATCGCCGCCGAATCCATGAACTCCAGCATCGCGGGCCGCAGCCGCGCCGCGACCCCGAGCACCGCGTCGACCGCCGAGGAGACCGAGGCGAACGTGGCCACCACGACGCTGGAGGTGTTTTGGGCGGGCAGCAGCCGCAGCGTCACTTCCGTGACGACACCCAGCGTGCCTTCACTGCCGACGAACAGCTTGGTCAGCGAAAGCCCCGCCACGTCCTTCAAACGTGGGCCGCCGAGCCGTACCGCGGTGCCGTCGGCCAGCACCACCTGCATGCCCAGCACGTAATCGGTGGTGACGCCGTACTTCACGCAGCACAGGCCCCCGGCATTGGTGGCGATATTGCCGCCGATGCTGCAGATCTCGTACGACGACGGGTCCGGCGGGTACCAGAGGCCGTATCCGGCGACGGCCTTTTTCACCTCGGCGTTGAACAGGCCGGGCTGGCATACCGCGGTGCGGGTCACCGGGTCGACCGCAATGTCGCGCATCTTTTCCGTCGACAACACGATCCCGTTCGCCAGCGCGGTCGCCCCGCCCGACAAGCCGCTGCCGGCTCCGCGGGGTACGACGGGCACTTGATGGGCGGTGGCCCAGCGCAGCACCTTCTGCACGTCTTCGGTGCAGCGCGGCCGGACCACGGCCAGCGGTGTGCCGGCCGACGGGTCGAAGGCGCGGTCATGGCGGTACCCGTCGGTGATGGCCGGGTCGGTGACCACCATCCCGTCGGGTAGGTCGGCGATCAGGCTGGCCAGGGTGTCTTCATTGACTGTGGCGCTCACGGGCCGATTTTACGGCCCGGCGTCGACGGCAAACTCGGGTGCGCGGTCGAGTTCACGCAGCGACGGCAGCGCGCACGCGATCAGTCCGATCACGATGATGGGCACCGCCAACGTCAGGAACGTCACTCGTAGCCCGGCGGTGTCGGCCAGCGGACCGGCCACCAGCAAGCCCAACGGGCCCGCGGCGAAGGTCAGCCCCGTCATCACCCCGACCACTCGACCGCGCAGGTGGTGCGGAGCCCGGGTCTGCATCACGTAGTTGTAGATCGGCTGGATCGGCCCGTAGACCAAACCGGTCACCGCACACAGCACCAGGATCAACGGCAACGGCGGCAGGAATGCGATGCCGACCGACGCTGCACCAAAGGTGAGGGTCGCGGTCAGTACAGCGGTGCGCCGCCGCAGGTGTTTCGAGAGCAGGGCGTAGCCGAGCGCGCCCACCACGCCGCCCACCCCGAGCGCCATCAACGCCCAGCCCAACTGCGCGGGTTGTTGACGGTCGCTGAAGTATTTGGGAAACAGCACGCTCTCCATCGGCAGGTACAGCGCGGTGACGAACAAGTCGATCAAGCCGAGCGTCCGGAGCACCCGCAGGTTCCACACAAACCGCATGCCCTCGACGACCCCGGACATCAACCCGTCGGGCCGGGTCGCGTCGTGGGGCTTGCCGGTGCCCTCCAGACGCAGCGCCCCAATCGCGAGGAACGACAACCCGAAACAGCATGCCGTGATCCACATCGTGTTGACGCCGCCGACCGTGGCGATCATCAAACCGCCGATGCCCGGGCCCACGATGTAGGCCAGGTTGAGAATCGCTTCGTAGACGCTGTTGGTGCGGTCCAGCGACCAGGCGGCGCGGGCGGCGGCCTCGGGCAGCATCGACTGGCGCGCAGTTGTCCCGGCCGGGTCGAAAGCGGCCGAAAAGAAAGCCAGCAAGGCCAGCTCGGCGACGTTGATCGCGTGCGCGCCGAACAACCAGGCGATCACCGGGACGGTCGCCACCGCCGTGCCGGACAGCAAATCGGAGACCAGCGAAATACGGCGGCGCCCGAAAAAATCGACCGCGGTACCGGCGACCAACGTGGAGAGCACCAGCGGCAATGTCATGGCAGCGGCCACGAGCGATGCGTCGCGCGCGCTGTTGTGGTGCTGCAACGCCAGCCATGGGAAGGCGACCAACGAAATGCCGGTACCCGCGGTCGCCATCAGCGTGGCGAACAGAATCAGGAGCGCCGGGCCGCGGCTGGAATTTCTCATGGCTATCGCGGTGAGAATTTAACCCCAAAGCGATCGGGGGAGCCACCGAATTTCGTGGTCAGCATTGGCTGAATGCAGGATGTTCATGTGCTTGTTCATCCCAATACCGGATTGGCATTCGATTCGCCGGTTGCGCCCGGCACCGGATGGCCCGGCGATCCTGCCGTGGCCCAGACGCCCGAGGCAGCTGACGCCGGGCAGGTTCGGGCGATGGCCGGCGGGGCCGGCTCGATTCCGGAACTCGACGCCTTGGTCAGCGTCTGTCGCGCCTGCCCGCGGCTGGTCACCTGGCGTGAGGATGTTGCTGTGGCCAAACGGCGAGCGTTTGCCGATCAGCCCTATTGGGGCCGGCCGGTGCCGGGCTGGGGATCTCAGCGGCCGCGAATCTTCATCGTCGGTTTGGCGCCCGCCGCACACGGCGCCAACCGGACCGGTCGAATGTTCACCGGCGACCGGTCCGGGGACCAGCTCTACGCCGCCCTCTACCGAGCCGGACTGGTAAACCAGCCGATCAGCGTGGACGCCGCAGACGGGTTGCAGACCAAGCAGATTCGGATCTCCGCACCGGTACGGTGCGCGCCTCCGGCCAACGCCCCGACCCCGGCCGAGCGTGACACCTGTTGGCCCTGGCTGGAAGCCGAATGGCGGTTGGTGTCCGATCACGTCCGCACCATCGTGGCCCTGGGCGGGTTCGGCTGGCAGATCGCGCTGCGGCTGCCGGGCGCCACCGCGATACGGGGGATACCCAAGCCGCGCTTCGGCCATGGCGTCGTTGCCGACCTGCCGTCGGGCGTGCGTTTGCTGGGTTGCTACCACCCAAGCCAGCAGAACATGTTCACCGGTAGGCTGACTCCGGCAATGCTCGACGACATCTTCATTGAAGCCAAGAGGCTGGCAGGGATTAAGTGACCTCCGAATTTAAGGTATTGATTTCCGGGGCCAGCGTCGCCGGTACAACATTGGCGTATTGGCTTGGGCAGCATGGCCATTCGGTCACTGTCGTAGAGCGGCACCCGGGGCTGCGTCCCGGCGGGCAGGCGGTCGATGTGCGGGGCCCGGCGCTGACGGTGCTGGACCGCATGGGTCTGCTCACCGCCGCCGCGGATCGCAAGACGGGCATCCGCGGGTCGTCCGTCGTCGACCGTGACGGCAACGAGCTGTCCCGGGATACCGAATCGACGCCCACGGGTGGTCCTATCGACAATCCCGATATCGAGCTGCTGCGCGACGATTTGGTCGAGTTGCTTTACCAGGCAACCCAGCCGGCGACCGAATACCTATTCGACGACAGCATCGTCGCGCTGGAGAACCTCGGCGCGAGCGTCGATGTGGCGTTCGAACGTTCGCCCGCCCGCAGTTTCGACCTGGTGATCGGCGCCGACGGCCTGCACTCCAATGTGCGCCGTCTGGTTTTCGGTCCCGAGGACCGATTCATCAGAAGGCTGGGCACCCACGCCGCCATCTTCACCGTGCCCAACTTTCTGGACTTGGACTTCTGGCAGATGTGGCACTACGGGGACGCCACGATGGCCGGGGTCTACAGCGCCCGCAACAACACCGAGGCGCGCGCCATGGTGGGCTTCATGGATACCGAACTGCGCCTTGACTACCGCGATGTCGAAGCCCAATTCGCCGAGGTGGAGCGGCGCATGACCGGCGACGGCTGGGTGCGACCGCAACTGCTGCAGTTAATGCGCAGCGCACCGGATTTCTACTTCGACGAGATGGCGCAGATCGTGATGGATCACTGGTCGATCGGCCGGGTGGCGCTGGTCGGCGATGCCGCGTACTGCTGTTCGCCGCTGTCGGGCCAGGGGACCAGTGTCGCGCTGCTGGGCGCCTACATCCTGGCCGGTGAGCTCAAACGAGCCACCCAAGGCGACTGGGTCGACCACGGGCTCGGCTTTACCAACTATTTCAAGCGTTTTCACGGATACACCGAGCGCACCCAATTTCTGGCCACCGACAACATTCCCGGCGGTGCGGCGATATCGCAGGAGCAATTCGACGCGATCGTGGGATCGATCACACCGAGCAACTACTGATCGGGAACGAACACTGCGCCGAATGCGTTGAGGCCATCGTGCGTCTTTCCGTCCTTGATCTCGTCCCGGTACGCACCGACCAGTCGACCGGCGATGCGCTGGCGGCCACCGTGGCGCTGGCGCAGACCGCCGACCGGCTCGGCTATACGCGCTACTGGGTCGCCGAACACCACAACATGGAATCCGTGGGCGCGACCAGCCCACCGGTGCTGCTCGCGTACCTGGCGGCGCAGACGTCGCGACTGCGACTCGGGTCCGGCGGTGTGATGCTGCCCAACCACGCGCCGCTGGCGGTCGCCGAACAGTTCGCGCTGTTGGAAGCCGCCGCCCCCGGCCGAATCGACCTGGGCATCGGCCGGGCGCCCGGATCCGACCCGGTGACGTCGTATGCGTTGCGCGGCGCCCGAGACGATCGCGACATTGAAAACTTCCCCGAATACCTCGACGACGTTGCGGCGCTGATGAGTTCACGCGGCGTGGTGGTTCCGCTGCGTTCGGGTGATTACCGGCTCAAGGCCACCCCGGCCGCAACCAGCGAACCGCGGCTCTGGCTGCTGGGCTCGTCGATGTACTCGGCGCACCTGGCCGCCGCCAAGGGCCTGCCCTACGTGTTCGCACATCACTTCTCCGGCAAGGGAACTGAAGAGGCACTCGAGGTCTACCGCTCGCGATTCGTGCCCAGCAAGCTGACTGCCGAGCCCGTGACATTCCTGACCGTTAATGCCGTGGTGGCCGAAACGCAGGACGAGGCAACGGCATTGATGCTGCCCAACCTGCAGATGATGGCCCGGCTGCGCACCGGCCAGCCGCTGGGGCCGGTCCCTCTGGTGGAGGATGCCCAAGTCGCGGAACTGACGGCGCCCCAACAGCACATCGTGGACAGCGGGTTGCAGCGCGCGGTGCTCGGCACTCCAGTCCAAGCCGCCGAACAGCTGCGGGCACTTGCCGGGCAGTTCGGCGTCGACGAGGTGATGGTGAACCCGGTCGCGTCGGCCCGTCGCGGCGTCGACCCGGCCACCGCACCGGGGCGGGTGGCGACGCTGGAACTGCTGGCTAAGGAATTGTTCTAGCGCTGGCGTCGGTGACGTCCGCTTGCTCGGACTTGCTCGAATTGGGATGGGGCACATGGCTGCCGATCCAACTCTCGAGCTCAGCCGGAGGCAACGGTGGGGTGTGCACGAATCCCTGGGTGATGGTGCAGCCGAATCGCTGCAGCGCGCTCAACGTGACCTCGTCCTCGACACCCTCGGCCACCAGGTCCGCGCCGAGGCTGTCGGCCAGCGCCACCGTGGACCGCACAATGGCGACCGATCGGGCGTCCTGGGACAGTCGCGCCACGAAGATTCTGTCGAGCTTCAACTCGTCGACCGAGACATCCTGCAAGCGGGCCAGCGACGACCAGCCGGTGCCGTAGTCGTCCAGCGAGATGCGAACGCCTAGGCGCTGCAGTTCGGCCACGGTATTGCGGGACCGCACCGAGTCGACGAGGGCGCTTTCGGTGATCTCGACGATGAGCGCGTCCGGCGGTAAACCACGGGCCCACAGCAGCCTCTCGATCGTGCCGACAAGCTCGAGGTCAAGCAGGTTCGTCGTCGCCAGGTTCACCGCGACGGACGAGGTGATGCCCGTTTCGCGCCAATACTGGATCTGGGTGAGAGCGACTTTGAGTGTGCGGTCGGCGATCTTGCGCATCAGCCCGGCGCGTTCGGCGGCGGGCAGGAATGCCTCGGGCAGCAGCACTCCACGCGTGGGATGGTTCCAGCGCAGCAGTGCCTCGACACTGTGTACGCTGCCGTCTTTGGTGTTGATCTTGGGCTGGTAATACAAAGTCGGTTCCTCACCTTCGAACAGCGCGATGCGCAATTCCTCGATGAGGTTGGGGTCGGTTTCGCGATACACCTCGAATGCCGAGTCGTAAACCGCGATTTTGCCCATGGCGGTTTTCGCGTGCGGCATCGCCGCCTCGGCGCGACTCAGCAGCTCTTGTGGATGCTCACAATGGTCGGGACACAGCGCAATAGCGATGCGTGCATCGACTCGCACGGTGACCGGATCCAAAGCTAATGGTTCGCTGAGCGATTCGAGCATTCGACCCGCTTGGGCGCGTGCGCCGATCAGGTCGGATCCCTCTGTCAGCAGGATCGCGAACTCGTCATCGCTCACCCGCGCGAGCAGATCCTCGCGGCGCACGCAGTTCGCAAGTCGATCCGCGATGTGGCGCAACAGCTCGTCACCGAAATGGCGGCCGAGCGAGTCGTTGATCTCGCCGATCTCATAGAGCTTCACCAACAGCAACGCCTTGCGTGACGACGTCCTGAGCGCCGACTCGAGCTCCGTCGGCGCGGAGTTGGGCAACGAGGTCAAGGCCGTTGCCAGCGAACGCCGGTTGGGCAGCGTCGTCAACTCGTCGGTCGTGGCGTGCTTGTAGTTTTCGGCCATCATGCTGACATCGCGCAAGGTGAGCGAGAAGCGTACGGCGACCGCTACCAGACTCAACGCCGCTAAAGCCGTTGCGAGTCGCGAATTTTCGTTGAAGGCCGCGACTCCCAGCGCTAGGACGGTGCAGGCCACCGGCAGGGCGTAGGAGGTGTAGCCACGCTTGCGCTCGGGCCCCTTTGACGACTTGGGCGCCCAGCTGGCCAACGCCAGCAGTAGCGACGACGCGGGCCAGAGGGCATCCAGCGTGCTGCCCACTCGGTATGAACCCGCGGTGGTCTCGAACAGATAGACCGTGTCTGCGAGGGCAAACCCCACCAAGCTCGCAACGAGTAGAACCCAGCGGAATTCGCTGCGCCAGCCGATTATTGGCAACATTCCGGCGGCTAGAGCCAGCAGGACCAGATCGCCCCATGGATAGATCAGGCCGACCAGAACGGTATCCGGGGCGCGAGCCGCGGCGGCGTGGAAGGGCCCGGTCCGCAGCGCGACGCCCAGCGCGGCCATGGCCAAGCCGCATACCAGGGGATCGAGCCGGATCGGAATCGGGACCGAGGCCAGGCGTGACCGCATCAGCAGCAGCAGCCCGACGTAGACGAGCGGGTAGAACGCCAGGTACTCCAGGTCGGCCGCCGACGGGGACTGCCCGTCGGGCACCCGCAACGCGTAGACGACGTCACCGATCGCCGAGCATGCCATGCCGGCCGCGATCAGCAGCCAGGCCACCCGGTCGGCCTTGAAGTGGTAAGCGCGCACGGCAATCAGCCCGGCCGCCAACAGGTTCAACCCCGTGTACAAGGACTTGGCGAAGGATGCATTGTCGCCGGCATTGCCGCCGACAATACTCGTCACAGTGAAAGCGATCACGCCAATTGCCAACAGCGCCATGGCTATTCGAATGGGTATCGGCCACCTGGTGCCGTCGGCCGGTTCCTCCGGCTGGCCGGGTTTCGGCGCGGCGGGTTTTGGCTCTGTGCGTGCGGTACGTGCCGACCCGGACGAGCCCGCTGCGGCGGGGTAGCCCGAGGCGGTTGCCGAAATGGGCATCCATTCAGCCAGTTTGGCCGGCAAGGCCGATATCGCCGATTCGGTCGACCGCGGGAACGTATAGGAGAACGGAATATCCGGCACAAAGGCGCGGACGCATTGGCCGCCTTCGCGTTTGGCGGTATACATGGCCAGGTCGGCATGCCGGAGGAGCTGGTCGACGGTGCAGGTCGACGCCGCAGTGGCCACGGTGTAGCCGATGCTCGGCCGAACCGCGACGGGCACGCCGTCGATCACGATCGGGGCGCTGAACGCCTCGAGAACATCATGCGCGGCAGCCTGGGACTCTTCGACGGATCCCTCGAGCAGCGCCGCGAATTCGTCACCGCCAAGGCGGGCAATGAAGCCCTTTTCGTGCAGGGCAGCGGTGAGCCGCCCGGCGACCCGGATCAGAAGTTCGTCGCCGGCCGGGTGTCCCAAGCCGTCGTTGACCGCTTTGAAGTTGTCGAGATCGAGGCATAACACCGCTATCGGGGCGCTGCCGTCTTGTCGAGCGGCGATGGCGTCTTCCAACCGATGCAGGAAATGAGCCCGATTCGCCAGGCCGGTCAAGCTGTCCCGGAACGCTTCCCGCGCGACCGCGGACAACAGGTCCTGGTTTTCGGTAAGCGCGATGAATTGCCGGACGAGCACCGCGCCCACGAGGATTCCCAGCAGGGCGGTCAATACGCCGTGCTGCGCACGGACGACGGCGCCAAATCCGACGACTGTGGCCAGCGACAGCGGTAGGTACGGCAACCACAGCAGGGCGCGGGACCACACCTCGCTGCGCGTCGCCGTGGCGGTGGAGGATTCATCGACGCTGGCCAACGCGGCCAGTGCGATCATGCACAATCCGGCCACTCGGCCCAGGTCGCCCAGATCACTGACGTGATAACTGCCGATCCCGGTATCGAACACCATCGTGATGTCGGCAACGCTGATCGTCGCGATGCCGGCGGCTACCAGGCTGCGGCTCGGCCTCTCACCGGGGCGGCCCCGCGACAGCATCAGGATCGCCGTCGTCAGCAGGATGCCATCGTTGACTACCTGCGCGACCGTCGCGGTCCGCGAGCCAGTGGTGTCGCGCAGCTGCTTTTCCAGGACGAATACCCACGAGACGACGAGCAGCGAGGTGACCAGGATCAGACCGTCGAGCACCAGCCGCCGCGAACTGTGCCGAGATAGGTTGGACAACAGCACCAGCGACGTCATGGCGCCGAATGGCCACAACAGCAGCACGATCTCGGCCGCGGCCGGGTGCGCGGCGTGATCGAGCTGCGGGCGCACGTCGTAGAACGCCCAGATGATTTCGCCGACAGCCCACCCCAACTGGGCCGTCACGATCGCCAGCCAGCCGAATCTGCGACGCCCGTCCGCGAAGTGCGCCGCGCGGAGGCCACATGCCGCACCGAAAAGCAGGCTCGCCGCCAAGGCAATTTCGTCGACCGGCCGCGTCGCGTAGGCGCCTTCCCAGTCCCGGACGGACGCGATGATGATCATCACCCCGGCGACGCAGTACCCCGCTACGACCAGCCGACCGACGCGCGCGGACAGCCCGAATCGCTGCCACGGATTCCCCATCCAGCGCTTCATTGCAGCTCCAGCCGATCTTTGTCCCCCGCGGTGAACGCATGCAGGCTTCACCACTGCTAGGGCAGAATAAACGTCCTATTCGTGCCGGCTGGTGGTTTTTGTGCAGGTTGGTGCGATCAGGCAGGCGTTAGGGCGACGATCGGGATGGGCCGCGAAGTCCGGGTCTGGTAGCCGTCGTACCGGTTGGCGTTGTTCTTGTTGACGATCTCCCACAGCCGCGCATACTCGGCGTTCTCCGGAGTGATGCTGCGCGCGGTGACCGGGAATCGCTTGGAGCCGACGTTGATTTCGCACTCCGGGCGTTTGCGCAGGTTGTGATACCAGCCGGGGGCACTGTCGCTACCGCCGTAGGACGCAACGACCAGGTACGAGTCGCCGTCCTTGGCGTAGGTCAAAGTGGAGGACCGTTGCTGGCCGGTCTTGGCGCCGATCGTGTGCAGCAGCAGGCTGTTCGGCATCCCGGGCACGTGGTGCCCGATCCGGCCGTCGGTTTTCCGGTAAAGCGTGTCGTGAACGCGCAGCAGAGGGGCCAGAAACAGCCGCTCCAAGGGGGTGAGGTTGGTCATGAATCCATTTCTACTGACTGGCGTCGATGCGTGCCAGCGCGTCGCGCAGGAGCTGCCCGGTGGCTTCGCGGTCGGGGTCGCGGCGCAGCAACATCCCCTTGGCCACCGAAAGCTTGTCGCCATTGCGGCGGGGTAGCACGTGCAGGTGGATGTGGAACACCGTCTGGAAGGCCGCGCCGCCGTCGTTGATCCCGACGTTTGTCGCGTCGGCCAATTCCGTGGCCCGGGCGGCGCGTGCGATCCGCTGGCCGAGGGTGATCATCTCGGCCAGCGTCTGCGGTGAGGTGTCGGTCAGATCGACGCTGTGCTGTTTGGGGATCACCAGGGTGTGGCCGCGGGTGAACGGCCGGATGTCGAGGATCGCCAGGTAGTCGTCGTCTTCGTAGATCCGGATGGCCGGAGCTTCTCCGGCGACGATCGCACAGAACACGCAGGACATGCCGCCACGGTACTGGTTGCCTCAACTCGGCCATGCTGCGCCCGAGACACCCTTTTGTTCCGCACGCACATGATCGACCGGCCGAGGCCGCACGGGCTACGCTGCCGCAGTGGACGCTCGCGAACTTGCCTTTACCGGCGCGGCCGCACTCGCACGAATGCTTGCCGACGGCGAAGTCAGCGCGCCGGACCTGCTCGAGGTCTATCTGGAGCGGATTGCCCGCCTGGACAGTCAGCTGCGCTGCTACCGCGTGGTGTTGTCCGACAGCGCGCGTGCGGACGCTCATGCCGCACAGGAACTCCTCGACGCCGGCGAGCGGCTGCCGCTTCTGGGCGTGCCGGTTGCGATCAAGGATGACGTCGACGTGGCCGGTGAGGTGACGGCGTGCGGCAGCGGCGGCCACGGTCCGCCGGTGGCCTCCGATGCGGAAGCGGTCCGACGGTTGCGCGCGGCCGGCGCGGTCATCATCGGTAAGACGAATGTGCCCGAGTTGATGATCTTCCCCTTCACCGAGTCGCTGACGTTCGGCGCGACGCGCAACCCGTGGAACCTCGGTCGCAGCCCGGGCGGTAGCAGCGGCGGTAGCGGCGCGGCGGTCGCCGCCGGCCTGGCACCGCTGGCATTGGGATCCGACGGTGGCGGGTCGATTCGCATCCCGTCGTCCTGGTGCGGTGTGTTCGGCTTGAAACCGCAGCGTGATCGGGTGTCCGTCGAGCCGCATGACAATGCCTGGCAAGGATTGAGTGTCAACGGCCCGATCGCGCGTTCGGTCCTGGACGCGGCGCTGTTTCTGGATGCCACCTCGACCGTGCCCGGACCCGCAGGCGAATTCGCCGCCGCCGCTACCCGCGATCCCGGCAAACTGCGAATTGCCTTGAGCACCAAGGTTCCAACGCTTCCCGTTCGAGTTGGGCGCGAGGAGTTGGCGGCCCTCGACCAGGCCGGTGCGTTGCTTCGCGATCTGGGCCACGAGGTCATCACCGCCGACCCCGCCTATCCGCTGTCTCAGATCTATGCGAACTTCCTGCCTCGCTATCTGCGGGGCATCAGCGACGACGCCGACGCGCTGGCTCACCCGGAAAGACTGGAAGCACGCACTCGCAAGATGGCGCGCGCGGGATCGTTTTTCTCGGACCGAAGAATGGAAGCCGTGCGCGCCGCCGAGGAGCGGGTGAGCGCCAGGATCCAGTCGATCTTCGACGATGTCGACGTTGTGATCACACCGGGCACCGCGGCGGGTCCGTCCCGCATCGGCGCTTATCGACACCGCGGCTGGGTGTCGACGTTGCTGCTGGTCGCCCAGCAGGTTCCGTACTTCCCGGTCTGGAACCTGACCGGCCAGCCGGCCGCGGTGGTGCCGTGGGATTTCGACGGCGACGGTCTGCCAATCTCCGTGCAGCTCGTCGGCCGGCCGTTCGACGAGGCGACGCTGTTGTCGTTGTCCGCACAGATCGAGACGGCACGCCCGTGGGCCCAGCGCCGGCCGCCGGTGTCATAACTGTGTCGACTGGCATATCGCCCGCCACGCCGCCAGTTTGACGCCTGGCCGCGTGGCATGAGCAGGGCTGGTTGACGGCAGTCGCTGGAAATGGAGTCGTTCGTCCGGCTGTGCCAGCCTGCGATACAGGTCGGCCGCTTTGGCGCCGTTGAAGAAGACCCGCGTGATGCCGGGGTAGTCGGCGGACAACTCGGCAAAGTCGTTGACCACCAAGCTTTTCGGATCGATCGCGGAGTCCGCGCTACCGGCTCGCCGGCAGCTGTGCAGCACGTCCCAGAGCGCTACTCCCTCCGCGCGCAACGCGGCCAGGCGCGACTCGTAGGGCGCGTTCGCGTCGAATCCGAACAGCTCACTGGTGATGGGCCAGAACGCATTTCGTGGATTGGCGTAATACTGGCCGGCCACCAGCGACTGGGCGCTCGGAAACGAGCCCAGGATCAATATCCGGGCGCGGTCGTCGACGACGGGCGGGAAGCCATGCAGAAGCGGCGGGGTCATCGCTTCACATCATGGCCCGTCGGCGTTGTACGTTGACCACGTGGACGACTGGGTAGACCGCAACATCGACGATCTGCTCGACGGACTCGAGGGCGCCGCGCGCACGGAACGTGCCGAGCTCGTGGGCTGGCTGCTGGAACAGGGCGTCACCGCCGACGAGATCCGGGCCACCAACCCGCCGCTGCTGCTGGCCAGCCGGCACCTGATCGGCGACGACGGCACCTACGTGTCGGCGCGCGAGATCAGCGAGGAGCACCACATCGACCTGATGCTGCTGCAACGCGTGCAGCGGGCGATCGGGCTGGCCCGGGTGGACGATCCCGATGCGGCGATCCACATGCGCGCCGACGGTGAAGCGGCCGCGTACGCCCAGCGCTTCGTGGAGATGGGGCTGAACCCCGACCAGGTTGTGCTCGTCGTGCGGGTGCTCGCCGAGGGGCTGTCGCACGCCGCCGAGGTCATGCGCTATGCCGCGCTTGCGGCGATCATGCGCCCGGGGTCTACCGAGCTGGAGGTCGCCAAGGCCTCGAAGACGTTGGTGAGTCAGATTGGACCGCAGCTCGGCCCGATGATCGAGCAGATGCTGTTCATGCAGCTGCGCCACATGATGGAGACCGAAGCGATCAATGCCGCCGAGCGGGCCGCGGGCAGGCCGCTGCCGGGCGCGCGTCGGGTCAGCGTTGCCTTCGCTGATCTGGTCGGCTTCACGCCGCTGGGCGAAGTGGTGTCGCCCGAAGAGCTGGGCCATCTCGCCAGCAGGCTCGCCAACCTGGCCCGCGACGTGACGGTTCCGCCGGTCCGGTTCATCAAGACGATCGGGGACGCGGTGATGTTCGTCTGCCCCGAACCCGCTCCGTTGCTCGATGTCGTGCTGAAGCTGGTCGAGGCCGTGGATACCGACAACGACTTTCCCCGGCTGCGCGCGGGGATGTCGTCCGGGATGGCGGTGAGCCGGGCCGGCGACTGGTTCGGCAGCCCGGTCAATGTGGCGAGCCGGGTCACCGGCGTGGCACGCCCCGGCACCGTCCTGGTCGCCGATTCCGTGTGGGAGGCGGTCGGCGAAACAGGGCAGTTTTCCGCGTCATTCGCGGGCGCACGTCGCCTCAAGGGCGTCAAGAGCGAAGTCAAGCTTTTCCGGGTTCGCCGCGGCGGCGACTCGCGCGACAACGACTGACCCGCGCAAGCTGGGACGCGAATGACACTTGCGCCGAATCGGGATAGGTATAGGCAGGCCCGGGCGGCTCTGGGGGGCGTCTGACACGGTCCGACGCGGCCGGCTCCTTCCCCTCTGCCGGCGCTTTGACTTGGCCGCTTCCGGGCCTGCTTCGCCCTCAAAAATACGCCGTGAAGCGGGCCATATCAACGGTTTTCCGGGTCCGGATGCAGGCTTTCGCGCCCGACTGGGCGTTCGCCGCGGGCGAACCCACTTCGCATTGCACATGTAACGGTGTAATTATGTAATTATGAAATCGCACCACACCCATAGGCGGTCCGGCCGCCCCGGGGGCTGGCAGCAAGCCCAGCAGCCCGACTCCAGCGGGGCGGCGGAATGGTTCGCCGGACGCCTGCCCGAAGCCTGGTTCGACGGCGACCCCTCGGTCGTCGTCGACCGCGAAGAGATCACGGTCGTCGGCAAGCTGCCGGACGCCACCGGAAACGAAGAGAGCGAGGCGCGCGCCGAGGGCCGGGCGTCACGGTTCCGTGAGGAGACCCGTTCCGAGCGGATGAGCATCGCCGACGAAGCTCAGGATCGCTACGGGCGCAAGGTTTCCTGGGGCGTCGAGATTGGCTCCAAAACCGGCACAGAGCGAATTCTGTTCACGCACATCGCAGTTCCGGTGATGACCCGCTTGAAGCAACCGGAACGCCAGGTGCTCGACACCCTGGTCGACGCCGGAGTCGCCAGGTCTCGCGCCGATGCGCTGGCGTGGTCGGTCAAGCTCGTCGGTGAACACACCGAGGAATGGCTGTCCAAGCTGCGCAACGCGATGTCGGCGGTCGACGATCTGCGCGCGCAGGGGCCAGACGTACAGGCCTAGGCCAATGCCGCAGTGCCACTTCGGAATTGGTGGTATTTCGGTCTAGACGTTGTTGACTTTGTCGATGATCTTGTCCGCGATCTCGCCGGCCTGATCGCTGATGTGGTACCCGCACGCGTTGATGTCGGCGATCACGTTGTTCGCCACGCTCATCGCGTGCTCGCACTGCCAGCCGTCAGCGCCTTCCTGGGTTTGCAGTACCGATATCTTCGTTGCGCTGCCTTGGATTGGGGCGAAGGTCCATCGATAGGTTTTGCTCGAATTGTTGACCGTCACGGTCTGGCCGACGCAGTTCTTCCATTTGTCGCTAGAGGTCTGCAGGAACGCCTTGGCCTTGTCCGCGGTCGGGTATGCGACCACCGCTTGGTTGACCCAATGGTCGTTGTTGTCTCCCGGCTCCTGGGATACAACTCCGTTGATGCCGGTGTAGCCACTTCCGGCGTACACCGGATCCTGAGTCGTATACAGCGCTCCCTGGCAGTCCGGTATCGACACCGTCATCGTTGAGGTGCCCATCGACGTGATGGGTTTGCCGGGCTGGATGTTCGTCGCGCCCATGATGGAGTTGATATCCGAAGGACTCAGCAGCAGCGAGTTGAGTCGGGTGGCCGCTACCGGGTCGGGCGGCGGCTTGGGGTCGGGGATGATCACCCAAATGGCCACCGCGCTGATAACGACGACGAGCACGACCGCGGCCGCGGCGATGATCGGCCAGGGATTGCGTTTGGGTTTGGGCGGGGGTTGCTGTGCCAGGCCCCACGGAGTGTGACCGACGGGCTGCGCAGGCGGCGGCGGCCCGCCCCAGTTGCCGCTGGTGCCCGGGTAGTACTGCGGGCCGGGGACGGGCTGGCTCGGGGTGGGGACTGGACCGCTCTCCGGTGCCCATTGTCGGGGGGCCTGCGCGGGGGGTGGAACCGGAGGAGAACTCGGCCCGGTGCGGGGATATGGCGTCGGTGTCCGCGCTGCCGGCGGCGGTGTGCTGACCCGCTGCGGGGGAGGCGACACCGGGGTGTTCGCGATGGTCGGCGGCTGCTCCAGCTTCGGGTCGCCGGGCAGGGTGGCTTCCTGGCTGCGTCGCAGAATGTCCGAGGCGTGGTCCTGATCGGGATTGCTGAGCGCCTCGTGGGCAGCCAGCGCCAGATCGCCGGCGCTGGCGTAGCGTTCCTCGGGCTTTTTGGCCATGCCCCGCGCGATCACCGAGTCGAAGGCCTTGGGAATGCCCGAACGCACCGTGCTGGGCTGCGGAATCGGGTCGCTCATGTGGGATTTGACCAGTACGCCGGCGCTGTCCGCGCGATACGGCGGGGCTCCGGTCAGGCATTCGTGCAGCACACAGGCCAACGCGTAGATGTCGGCGCGGTAGGTCACCTCGTCGTTGGTGAACCTCTCCGGGGCCATGTACTTCCAGGTGCCGACCGCGGTGCCGAGTTGGGTGAGCTTCTCGTCGGTGGTGGCGCTGGCGATGCCGAAGTCCACCAGGTAAGCGAAATCGTCGCGGGTGACCAGGATGTTGGGCGGTTTGACGTCGCGGTGCATGACCCCGGCGGCATGGGCCGCATCGAGAGCCGAGGCGATCTGGGTGATGATGGCGACCGCGCGCGGTGGCGTCAGCGGGCCATATCGTTTGAGCAAGCTGTCCAGGTCGGTGCCCTCGACGAGGCGCATCTCCATGAACATTTTTCCGTCGATTTCGCCGTAGTCGTGGATGGGCACCACGTGCGGCTCCTGCAAACGGCCCGCGGTGCGCGCTTCGCGCTTCATCCGCTCGCGAAAGACGGGGTCCTGGCTGAACTGATCCGACATCAGCTTGACGGCTACGGTCCACTCTTTGACGGTGTGCTCGGCCTCGTAGACTTCGCCCATCCCGCCGCGGCCCAGCAGCCGTTTCAAGTGGTAGGGCCCGAACGTCGACCCCGCCCGTGAGGCCTGCTCCTCGCTCATCGCTGATCCTCCAAACCAACCGCAGACCCGCCGACCATATCAACAATTTCCGGGCAGCCCCGTCGGCCGCAACCCCCCGGTAAGCACCCATGACGGTATGCGCCGGCCCGCTCGCCCGCTCGACAACGGCAAACATCGCTCACGCGTGTCGCGGCCGCATACCCGTCGATACCGGGCCCCAAATGCCCGGTGCGTTCCAAGGATTCATCAAGGATCTCCGCAGTACGTGGGCAGACCCTTTCTCCATAGGGAAGCGGGTTACAGCGAAGGGATGTCATGCTCACCACCACCGGGACCGACTTCAGGGTGCGCCTGGCCATCATGGCTACCTTGATCGGTGTCGCGGCGATGTTGCCCGTGCACTGGCGCGCCAGCGCCCGGCGAACCTGGTCATACGGCGTGTACTACGTCGGGTATCGGCTGCTATCTGTTCAGATGAGCTGCGGCTCTTGGGCCCTCAGTGCGCTACCGCTGGTCGCGAAACACGCGTAGACAGCGTCACTTGCCCGCTTTGCGTTGGGGGTCAAGCTGTCTGAGTCGCAGGGCGAGCAGCATCACCAGCACGGTCGCCTGGACGGCGCACGCGCTCGCGGCCAGCCACCAGCTGCCGGGTGCGTAGTCCCACAGCGGGTCTTCGTCGCCGCCGGCGGTCCGGCGCAGATCATTGAGATCGATGGTTGAGGCGGCCATCGCGTACCCCCATCGGGACGGCGATAGCCACGCCAACTGCTCCAGCGGAATGCGGCCCTTGACTCCGAACATCCCGCCGCACAGCACCAGTTCGGCCATCACCACGAGCACGAGCAGCGGCATGCCCCGGTCGGCGTTGCCGATCATCGCCGAAATCAGCAGACCGATCATCATCGAAACCACAGTGACGGCGACGACAGCTACCGCCACTTCGACTCTGGGCCAGGGCAGTACGACGGCCTGGTCGGGCGGGGGCAGACCCACCACCCCGAGGAAACCCAGTATCAGTCCTTGCAACGTGGTCAACGCGGCCAGCACCACTAACTTGGAGGCCAGATAGGCGCCGCGGGATAACCCGATGCCGTGCTCGCGTTGATAGATGGCCCGCTCCTTGACGATCTCCCGGATCGAGGCCGCACAGCCCATCAGCCCGCCGCCGATGATCAGCAGCACCAGCAATTGCGAGGGCTGCGTGGATTTCGTCTCGATGGCTTTGGTCAACGACAAGCCGGCCTGGCCCGGGACGGCGTGCGCGAACAGGCTCAACAGCAGCGGCAGGATCAGCAGCGTCACCGAATATTGGCGATCGGCGCCGATGACCGCGAGATACCGCCGGCACAGCGTGGTGAATTGGGCCCACGCGCTCTGCTGAGCGAGCGGCTTCGCGGAGCGGGTGGCAGGTGCCGCGGCTCGCAGCGCTGCGTGTGGCCCGGTCAGCGCTCCGTGAATGGGCGACGCGACATACCGGCCGGTCCAGTCGGTCGTGGTGTCGTGTTCGAGAAGGTTGAACAGGTCGGCGAAGTCGTTGCAACCGAAGTAGTTCAGCGCCTGTTGCGGGGGACCGAAGTAGGCCAGCCGACCACCGGGCGCCAGGATGAGCAGCCGGTCGCACAGATTCAGCTGCGCGGTGTTATGCGTGACCACCACTACGGATCGGCCGTCGTCGGCCAGTGCGCGCAGGGTCTGCATCACGGATTTCTCGTAGCCCGGGTCGAGGCCCGACGTGGGCTCGTCGAGGAACAGCAGCGACGGTTTGGTCAGCAGTTCCAGTGCGACGCTGGTTCGTTTGCGCTGCCCTCCGGACAGGCTGTCGATCCGTTGATTGGCATGCGCGGCCAGTCCGAGCTCGCCCAGAACCTCGTCGATGCGCAGCTTTCGTTCTCTGGCGGAGACGTCATGCGGAAACCGAAGCTGTGCAGCATAATTCAGTGCTCGACGCACTGTCAGCGGAGTGTGCAGGATGTCGTCCTGCGGTACGAAGCCGATCCGGTGTCGCAGCTCAGCGTAGTTCTGGTAGAGGTCGCGATCGTCGTATCGGACCTCGCCGCTACCTGCCGGACGGAATCCGGTCAAGGCGGCCAATAGCGTGGATTTCCCTGCGCCGCTTGGTCCTACGACTGCCATGAAGCAGCGTTGCGGCAGGGCGAAGCTTATGTTGGTCAGCAGCACCTTGCCTTTGTTGGTGACCACTCGCAGGTTCGACGCCTCGTAGGACACGTCGCCGGTGTCGACGTATTCCACGAGCTGGTCGCCGGACAGGTGCAGCAGCTGGTGGCCGATGCCGACGATGTCGTTCGGTCCGATGATCGCGCGGTTGATCCGGTTGCCGTTGACGTAAGTCCCGTTGGCGCTGTTGCTATCTACCAGCTCCCACTGATTGCCGGAGCGACGCAGCATGGCATGGTGGCGAGAGACCAGCAAGTCGTCGAGCACGACGTGGTTGTCGGTTCCGCGGCCAATCCCGATGACCACCTGATCGATGGTGTGCACCGCGCTCGGCGGCCGGGCAACCGTGGTCTCACCGACCGGTCGGTTCGGCGGAGCAACGGGTTGTGGCCCAGGGCGGCTGGGCTGTTGGGCGATGGGGTAGACCTCCAGTGCCTGCCCGGAGGACGCCGACCCCAGCACGACGGTGATCGGCTGATGGATCGTCAGGCTCTCCACCCGCCGACCGTTCACGAACATCCCGTTGTTACTGCGGTTGACCAGAACCCAACCCGCTGGCGTCGGCTGCAGCACCGCATGGTGGCGCGACACTCTCGGGTTCTCCAGCTGTACGTCGGCTTCGTGCGCGCGGCCGATGCTCCAGGACCGGCTACCGGTGGCCTGCCAGGTACGTCCACCGGCCCGCAATTCCAACGCGGGGATGGTGGTGACCATGTCGGTCCTGTCGTCCACGCATAGCCTCCGCTGTATTAGCTAGCCAATGTTGTTGGGCTGGCTGATCTTTGCCGTCACACAAGCTGAATTACCGCGGCTCAGCCACCGTATTTGGTCCACCATGTGTGCAGATCGTCGATGGCCGGCGGGTCCCCAAAAACATCGCATAGCAGCAGCTTCACCTGGTTGCTCCACACCATGTTCGGGTGGTTCTCGTAGGTGCCACAGGCGATCATTCCCACGTCGACCTTGGGGGCGTTCGGGTGCTGCCATGATTCCGGGTTCGCGGTTCCGCCGGGGCAGGTGACCATCTGCAGAAGCTTGATATCGGCGTCGAATGCGACCTTCAGGACATTTGGATTCGCGAAAAGCGCGTATCGCGCTCGAGACGGGCCGCCCGCGTTGGTGTTCTGGTCGCAGTCCACCATGGCCAGCGCATCCGACCACACGGTGTCCGGTTTCGGAGTCGCCGACGTACAGGCGCCGTTCGAGTAGCCGGGGGGCAGCACACTCAGCAATTGGCCTTCGAGATCGCCGGCCGCGGTGGTCGTGGTGGTCGGAGTCGAGGTCGTGGTTTTGGTCGGCGTCGGGGTGCTGGTCGCCGAGGGGTGTGGCTGCGGGTTGTCCTCGCCCTGGGTGGCGACGTAGACACCGATGGCGGCGAGTACCAGGACCGCCACCAGGGCGACGGCCCCGACGACGATCGGCCAGGGGTTGCGTTTGGGCTTGGGTGATGGTTGCTGTCCCAGGTGCCAGGCAGTCGGGCCCGCAGGCGGCGGCGTGCCCGGCGGCGTACCGGCCCAGCTCCCGCTGGTGCCCTGGTAATAAGGCGGGCCGGCGACCGGTGGGCCCGGGGTGGGGACGGGGCCGCTCTCGGGGGCCCATTGTCGAGGGGTCTGCGTGGGCGGTGGCACCGGCGTTGAGCTGGGACCGGGGTAGGGCGGCGGCGGGGTATTGACCTGCGGTTGTGCGGTGGCGGGGGCGGTGGGAGGAGGGGCGATGTTGATGTCGGTCGCCAGGGTGGCCTCGCGGCTACGCCGCAGGATGTTGTCGGCGTGATCTTGATCCGGGTTGCTGAGTGCCTCGTGCGCGGCCAGGGCCAGATCGCCGGCACTGGCGTAGCGTTCCTCGGGCTTTTTGGCCATGCCGCGCGCGATCACCGAGTCGAAGGCCTTGGGGATGCCCGAGCGCACCGCGCTGGCCAGGGGGATGTCGTCGGTCGTGTGAGCTCTGACCAGCTCGCCGGCAGTGCTCGCGCGATACGGCGGGGTTCCCGTCAGGCATTCGTACAGCACGCAGGCCAATGCGTAGATGTCGGCGCGGTAGGTCACCTCGCCGTTGGAAAACCGTTCGGGCGCCATGTATTTCCAGGTGCCGACTGCGGTGCCGAGCTGGGTGAGTTTCTCGTCGGTGGTGGCGCTGGCGATGCCGAAATCGACAAGGTAGGCGAAATCGTCGCGGGTGATCAGGATGTTGGGCGGCTTGATGTCGCGGTGCATGACCCCGGCGGCATGGGCGGCATCGAGAGCCGAGGCGATCTGGGTGATGATGGCGACCGCGCGCGGCGCGGTTAGTGGGCCAAACCGTTTGAGCGTGTCGTCCAAGTCGATGCCCTCGATGAGGTGCATCTCCATGAACATCTGCCCATCGATCTCGCCATAGTCGTGAATTGGCACCACATGCGGTTCCTGCAAACGGCCCGCGGTGCGTGCCTCGCGTCGCATTCGCTCGCGAAAGACGGGGTCCCTGCTGAACTCCGCGGTCATCACCTTGACCGCAACCGTCCACTCTTTGACGGTGTGCTCGGCCTCGTAGACCTCGCCCATTCCACCACGACCTAGCAGCCGCTTTAGGTGATAGGGGCCGAACATCGACCCCACTCGCGAGTTCTGCTCCTCGCTCATCGTTGATCCTCCAAACCAACCGCAGACTCGCCGACGATATCAACAATTACGGGCAGATCCGCGCCCATAACCTCCGCGACCAGCAACCATCACGGTAAGCCGTTGCCGATCCGGGCGCGTGACAATCGCGAGATCGCGCCGGTCATGCTGTTGTCGCCCAAGCTGACTGGGCAAGCCATGCTGGCTGTCAACGCGAAATGCGTTGTGCAACAAGCCGATTAGACTACTTCAGTTAGCTCCGTCGCCGCTGTAGCCCCGAGGGATCTCGAACGTGAATTCGTGGTCGCAGATTCGGATGTGGTCGCCGTCTTTCAGCGTGGCCGCGGAACGGATCCGTTGGTGTTGCACATGAACGCCGTTCGAGGACCGCAGGTCGTTGATGATGTAGCTGGTGCCGGTGTCGACGATGACGGCGTGATGCCGGCTGACATTGGCGCTGGCCAGGATGATGTCGTTGTCGCTGAGACGTCCGATCCGGGTCTCCGCCGCGCGCAGTGGGTAGCTGCGACCCGACGCTTCGTGCAGGTAGGCGGCGGGCTTCCCGGCCGGGACCTTGGTGCGCTGGTCCAGCTCGGTGATGGTGCCGACGGCCGTGGTCCTGGCGGATTTCTTGGCGTCCAGCGGCTCCTGGCGCAGTATCCGTTCGTTGAGGTCACGCAGCGTCTGCCCGGGGTCGATCCCCAGCTCGTCGGCGAGTGTCGTCTTCACCCTGCGGTAAGCGGCCAGCGCGTCGGATTGGCGGTCGGTCAGGTAGTAGGCCGTGATCAGCTGGGCCCACAGCGGCTCGCGGTAGGGGTGCTCCGCGGCCAGGGCCTCGAGGTCACTGATCACGGCGGCGGCACGTCCGCAAGCGATTTCGGCCTCCGCCTTCGCCGTGTGGACCAGAATCTTTTCCTCCACGAGCGAGGTGGCGAAGGTGTCGACGAACTGAAAGTCCAGTAGGTCCTCGAGCACCGGTCCCCGCCACTGTGCCAATGCCGCCGATAGGTGCTGGCTGGCCTGCTCGAACCGGCTGGCCGCGGCCGCGTGCACGCCCGCGGTCTTCTCGGTGATGAACCGCCCGAGATCGCAACTGTTTTCGGCGACGGCGAGCCGGTAGCCCGGCGGCGCCGCGGCCAACACCACTCGTGGGTCGATACCGGCACCGCTGAGGAGCTTCCGCAGATTGGACACGTAGGAGTGGATGCTGGCCCGCGCCCCCGACGGCGGCTCGTCTTCCCACAGGGCGGTGATAAGCCGTTCGACGCCGACCGGGCTGTTGCGGTTCATCAGCAGCATGGCCAGCACCGCCCGCTGTTTCGGCGTGCCCAACGGCACCAGGGCGCCGTCAACAGTCATCTCCAACGGCCCGAGCAGGCCGAATTCGAGACTTTTGTCTACCATCGTCGCTTACCAGCCCTTCCGGGTTCTCTGCGCGGCGTCACGTGCCGATAGCTGCCAATACTTGTCATTGTGATACGAACCCGGCAATTCGGTTAAACCTTGAAGATTGGCGTGCCGCGGCCGCGGTGCCGAGGCGCGCTCGCCGACGGCTGAAATACGTTGGCGTTCAGTGAAAAAGCCGATCGGCATCGGAGCTCCAGGGCCGGCTTTGTCCGCCCGACTCGCAACGGCTAGTTGCAGGCCCAGGTGTCGATGGAGCCGCCACCGAGCTTGGTCAGCGCGTCCTTCATCGCCGTGGCCAGGGTGGGGCCGACACCTCCCTGGAAGCGCTGGCCGTTGGTCGCGACGGCGCCACAATCGGTGAAGCTGGTCAGCACCTTGCAGTCCGTATAGGCGCAGTTTTTGACTGCGGTGGCCTCGGCGGCCGGCCGGGTCGGGTAGTCCCAGGCGCGGCCCCAGGAACCGTTGCCGGAGTAGGCAATTGCGCCGTATTGATCGGCGGCGCCTGCCGCGGGAGCCAGCGCGATGCTGATCGCGCCTGCGGTGGCCATACCCGCGACGGCCACGGTGAACCGCCGGCGACGAGTAATCATCCTCATTGGTGATTCCTTTCCGAATGCCGGCGGTCCGGCGGTTTGCACGGGTTGCGATGCACGGCTCGCCGATCCCTAGACGGGCTTGGTGGCGGTTACTGTCTTGCCCCAGTCGGACATGGTCAACGTCACCGAGGTGTCACTCGTGGGATGGATCTGAACCTGGACGAGGTGCGAGGACCCGTCCGAGGCGATCCAGACCGTGGTGGGCACCGTAGTCACGCTCTGAGCGGTCAGCTTGGAGCCGGCCAGCGTGGCGACGTCGTCGGCGGACGAGTTTCCGGTGATCTTCGTGGTCGCGACGCCGTTGACCTGCTCGGTGCCTGCCACCGAGCCGCCCTGCAGCTTCGACAACAGGTTGGCCAGCCCCTTGTTGGGGTCGAGCAGCACCGACACGTTGTAGATCGAGGCACCGTTACCGAAGTCTGTGTAGGTGCCGGGTTGTCCGAGATCGGAATACAGATGGCCGTCGACGTAGACGAATTTCGCATCTTGGGGGGATTTGCCGACGAGCAGCGTCGCGGTGCCGGTGGCAACCGTCTGCGGGGTGTTGGAGATGTCGCCGTCCAGCTTGGTCACCCGCAGGTTGGGCACGTCGCCCTGCACAGCCACGCTCACGTGCATCCCGGTGACCTTGCTCATCGCGTCGGCGGCCTGCTTGAGCAGGGTTGCCGCTTCGCCGCTGGAGGTGGTGGCGGTGGTCCCGGGCGATTTGCCGGTACTCGAGTTGTTCGAACAACCACCGATGGCGAATACGACGGCGAGCGCGGCGGCAGCAGCGGCGGTAACGGCGCGAGGCGAGAGCTTCATCGACATCTCCTTCTGTGTTGACCACAGCTGCTTACTGCATAGCAATCGCCGCGCAGCAAATCAACAGCCGAACTCCGAGCTTAGTGAGGCCGATGTCGGCTTCGGAAGGTCTGAACCGGATGTCGCGTGAATTGCTTTGCGGCCATGGCCGTGTCGACGATTGCGATGCGTGGCCAGCGCGAAGGAGATCCCAATCTGGAACCGGAAAACGGAGAATGGGGGGATCCCGGTTACCGAGATCCCCCCATTCTCCGGTGGGTGAGTGCGATCAGGTGAGCTGAGGGGCGAGTTGCGGGCAGTAGGCGTGGGTCGCGTCGACGACGAAGTAGGCCGCCTGGTGACTGGTCAGGTTTGTCTGCTTGAGGACCTCGGTGGCGACATCGGTCCCGGTTTTGCCGGTGGCGAGTTCCTGGCACACCAGGTGGCCTTCCCGGACCGCCTCGGCGGGGGAGCTGAAGGTGATGCCCAGCGTGTCCATCTGGGAGATGAACGCGTCGTCGCCGGAGCTGGCTCCCGCGGTGCCGGCGGTACCGACTGCGACGAGTCCGATGGCGGCGGCGCCGATCGCGGTGCCGGCAATGGTGCGGATGCGGTGAGAGAACATTGCTGTGATCCTTTTCAGGTGTGCGGTTGGGGTGCTGATGGGACTAGCGTCAGCCGCGCTCCTAAATGGATCCTCAATAACTTCTTGGCGTCGTTTCAGTAACGCCTCAGGTGGCCGAGAGGTCAGGCCCGGGTCATCGCGTAGTACGCGCCCCGGCGGGCCATGAGCTCGGCGTGGTTGCCCTGTTCGACGATGCGGCCGGACTCGACCACCACGATGCGGTCCGCATCTCGGATCGTCGAAAGCCGGTGCGCGATAACGAAACTCGTGCGGTCCCGGCGAAGTTCGTGCATGGCCCGCTGAATAAGGACCTCAGTGCGGGTGTCGACCGAGCTGGTGGCCTCATCCAGGATCAACAGCTGCGGACGGGCCAGAAATGCGCGTGCGATCGTGATGAGCTGCTTTTCGCCGGCGCTGATATTGGCGCCGTCGCCGGTGACCCGGGTCTGGTAACCGGCCGGCAGGGTGTGCACAAACCGGTCGACGTAGGCGGCCTTGGCGGCTTCGACCACCTCATTTTCGCTGGCCTCGGGCCGTCCGTAGGCGATGTTCTCCGCGATGGTCCCGTCGAAGAGCCAGGTGTCCTGCAGCACCATGCCGATTCGCGAACGCAGTGCGTGTCTGCTCACCGTGGTGATGTCGACGCCGTCGACCAGGATCCGGCCGGAGTCGACGTCGTAGAACCGCATCAGCAGGTTCACCAGCGTGGTTTTGCCCGCACCGGTCGGTCCCACGATCGCCACGGTGCTGCCCGGCTCGACCGTCATCGACAGGTCTTCGATCACTGGGGTGCCCGGGTGGTAGGCAAAGCTCACGTGGTCGAACTCGACGCGTCCGCGTGGCTGCGGGGCCTGGCCGTTGGGCTGTGTGGGTGCGGGGTCCGGTGCTTCCTCGGGCTCGTCGAGTAGCTCGAACACCCGCTCCGCGCTGGCCACCCCGGACTGCAGGGTGTTGTACATCCCGGCCACCTGGCTCAGCGGGTTGTTGAACTGCCGGACGTATTGGATGAACGCCTGGATGTTGCCGAGCGTGATGTGTCCGGTGGCCACCTGCAGCCCACCGAGCACCGCGACCGCGACGTATCCGAGGTTGCCGATGAACGTCGTGGCCGGTGCCACCAGGCCGGAGAAGAACTGAGAACCGAAGCTTGCCTGGTAGACGTCGTCGTTGAGATTGCGGAATTGTTCCCGTGCCGCGTCCCGGTGGCCGAAGGTCTTGACCACGGTGAACCCGCTGTAGGTCTCTTCGATGTGGGCGTTGAGCCGTCCGAGACTGGTCCACTGAGCCTTGAAAAGCCGTTGCGAGCGGCGCGCGATCGCTCGGGTTGCCAGCAGCGAAAGCGGCACTGTCAGCACGGTGATCAACGTCAGCAGCGGCGAGATCGACAGCATCATCGCCAGCACCGTGACGACGGTCAGGATCGACGTCAGCACCTGGCTGATCGTCATCGACAGCGAGGATTGGACGTTGTCGATGTCGTTGGTCACCCGGCTCAGCAGCTCGCCGCGCAACCGTCCGTCGAAGTAGGACAACGGCAGTCGGTGGACTTTGTCCTCGACGTCGGACCGTAGCGCGACCATGGTGCGCTGCAGGGTGAGGTTGAGCAGCCGGGACTGCGCCCAAATCAGCAGTGACGCAACGATATACATGACCAAGGCAACGGCCAGGGTTCTCGCCACCGCGCCGAAGTCCACGCCTTGGCCGGGCACTACGTTCATCCCGGACAGCAGGTCTGCGAAAGTCCGGTCGCCACGCGCCCGGGCTTGGGCGATGGCCTGTGCCTTGGTGATTCCCGCCGGGAGCTCTCGCCCGATCACACCGTTGAAGAGCAGATCGGTGGCGTGGCCAAGGATACGCGGAACGACGACGCCGATCACGGTGCCGGTGAGGCCCAGCGCGATCACCGCCATGCTCAGCGTTCGTTGTGGCGCAAGCCGTTTCACCAGCCGTGCCGCCGTGCCCCAGAAGTCGTGGGATCGTGTGTTGGGAGCGGCTCCTCGGCTGGGGCGGTTCGTCGCGGTGGTCACTGCGTGCCCCCGGCTTGACCTGATCGCAAGGCGCCGACCGCCTGTGAGTCGGCGAATTCCGCGTAGGTGGCGCAATCGGCCAGCAGCGATTCATGCGTGCCCGTGCCCACCAGTTTCCCGTCGTCCACGACGATGATCTGGTCGGCCTGAGAAGCAGTCGAGATGCGTTGTGTGACAACGATAATAGTCGCGCCACCGGAGATCTCGTGCAGCACGGCCCGGACGCGTGCGTCGGTGTGCACATCGAGCGCTGAGAACGCGTCGTCGAACAAATAGATCGCCGGGCGGCGGATGACTGCGCGGGCGATGGCCAACCGTTGCCGTTGCCCGCCGGAGAAATTCATACCGGCCTGGGCGACGCGCATCTGCAGACCGTCGGGGTGCGCCCGGACGAATTCGTCGGCGGCGGCGACCCGTAACGCTTCCCACATCTCCTCTTCGGTCGCGTCAGCCTTGCCGAAGCGCAGGTTCTGCGCGACGGTGCCGGAGAAGAGGTATCCGCGTTGCGGAACCAGGCCGATCGCCGACCACAACCGCTCGGTGTCGTAGTCGCGGACGTCGAGGTCGTCGAGGAAGACGGCGCCGGTGGTCACGTCGTAGAGCCGGCAGATCAGCGACACCAGCGTTGACTTGCCCGAGCCGGTGCTGCCGACGACCGCGGTGGTGGTGCCGGGCCGCGCGGTCAACGAGATATCTTGCAGCACAGGGCGATCAGCGCCCGGATAGGTGAACGTCGCGCCGGCCAGGCGCACCACGCCGGTGATCCCGTGCGCCGGAAGCTTGGGGTGTCGCGGGCTGTCGACGGCGGCACGAGTGGACAGCACCTCGGTGATCCGCTCGGCGCACACGGATGCTCGCGGCAACACCACCAGCGTCATCGTCGCGACCAGCACGGCCATCAGGATCTGCGTGAAGTACGCCAGGAAGGCGGTCAGCGAGCCGACCTGCATCTGGCCGCGATCGATGCGCAGCCCGCCGAACCAGATCAGCGCGACGCTGGACGCGTTGATGGTCAGCGTGGTCACCGGCAGCATCAGCGCCTGCCAGTTACCGGCCGTCAGGGAGGCATTCGAGAGCGCGGCATTGGCGCGAGAAAACCGGTCGCGCTCAAAGCCTTCGCGGGTGAACGCCCGGACCACCCGCACGCCGGACAGTTGGTCGCGCATCACCCGGTTGATGCCGTCGATCAGGGCTTGCATGCTGCGGAACAGCGGCAGCATGTGCGACATGATCCAGTAGTTGGCCACGGCCAGGATCGGCACGCTGACCAGCAGCAACCACGTCAGCGCGGCCTCTTGGTGGATGGCCATCAAGATTCCGCCGATGCACATGATCGGTGCCGTGACCAGCACCGTGCCCGCCATCTGCACCAGGTACTGGATCTGCCGGACATCGTTGGTGCTGCGGGTGAGCAGCGTCGGCGCGCCGAATCGGGCGGTCTCGCGCTCGGAGAAGGTGGTGACGTGTTCGAACATCGCCAGGCGCAGATCGCGGCCGAACCCCATTCCCGTCCGCGAGCCGAAGTAGGTGGACCCGACCGAGCACAACACCTGCAGGCCGGTCACGGCCAGCATCACCATCCCGAGCCGGACGATCGTCGCGGTGTCGCCCTTGGTGACGCCGTCATCGATGATCGAGGCGTTCACCGTCGGTAGGTACAGCGTCGCCAGGGTGCTGATCGTTTGAAGCACCATCAGCACCGCCACCAGCCGGCGGTACGGCCGGATGTACTGGCGCAGCAGTGCCAGAAGCATTTGGTAACTGTCGCATACGGCACGCGGCGCAGCGCTGAGCACCGCCGGGCGGTTGTGTGCACGTGCCGCATCCGGCAACCCGGTGAAATGCCTGATCAAGTGGCGCGTCGGTGGTTGACCCGCTGGGCTGCCGCTACAGTGCATCGTGTGGACCAGGTGCAGGCTGAGCGGAAGCAGGGTGGCCGTGCGTCGTAACCTCACGGCGCTAGCCCTTGCGGCGATCACGATCTTGATCCCGACGGTTGCTGGCTGCTCCAGCTCCGGCGACAACAAGCCGGGTGGGACGACATCATCGGCGCCGGGGAACGCGGAGGGCCACCACGGACCGATGTTTCCGCAATGCGGAGGCGTCAGCGACCAGTCGGTCGCCGAGCTGACCAAGGTGAGCGGGCTGATGAACACGGCTCGCAACTCCGTGGGCTGCCAGTGGCTGGCGGGCGGCGGCATCCTCGGCCCGCACTTTTCCTTTTCCTGGTACCGCGGTAGCCCGATCGGACGTGAACGCAAGACCGAGGAGCTGTCGCGCGCCAGCGTCGACGACATCAATATCAACGGCCATAGCGGCTTCATCGCAGTCGGCAACGAGCCGAACCTGGGTGACTCGCTGTGCGAGGTCGGCATCCAGTTCCAGGACGACTTCATCGAGTGGTCGATCAGTTTCAGCCAGAAGCCATTCCCGCCGCCGTGTGACATAGCCAAAGAACTGACTCGTCAATCGATTGCGAACTCGAAATGATGACAAGACGTGTCCGGACTGCGGTGGTCATCTCGCTCACCGCGCTAGTGATCCTGACCGGCTGCTCGAGATCGATCGGGGGTAACGCCGTCAAGGCGGGCTCCGGCGGTGTGCCGCGCAACAACAACTCCCAGCAGCAGTACCCGAACCTGCTCAAGGAATGTGAGGTCCTGACCACTGACATCCTGGCCAAGACCGTGGGCGCCGACCCGCTCGACATCCAGAGCACGTTCGTCGGCGCGATCTGCCGCTGGCAGGCGGCCAACCCGGCCGGCCTGATCGACATCACCCGGTTCTGGTTCGAGCAGGGCAGCCTGAGCGAAGAGCGCAAGGTCGCCGACTTCCTCCACTACAAGGTGGAAACCCGGGCGATCGCGGGCGTGAGTTCGATTGTGATGCGCACGGACGACCCGAACGGTGCGTGTGGTGTGGCCAGCGACGCCGCCGGAGTGGTCGGCTGGTGGGTCAATCCGCAAGCACCCGGCATCGACGCCTGCGGCCAGGCCCTCAAGCTGATGGAGCTGACGCTCTCGACGAACTCCTAGCCGGGTTCAGCGCGGAACGTGGAAGTCGACCAACGCGGCTCGTCGTAGTTGCAGGTCCTTCCAGTCGCCGGTCACCCGCAGCACCGCGATCGCCGAGGTCGGGAATTTCTCCGAAATGCGTTGTACCGCAGTCGCGTCGGTGCCCTCGTCGCCGGCCAGGCCGATCGCCAGGGACGACATGGTCGGCTCGTGTCCGACGACGAGCAAGGTGTCGACGCTGTCGGCGACCTCGTTGATCTCGTCGATCATCGTGCCCGGGGTGGTGTCGTAGAGGCGCTCGCGGTATCGCACCGGGGCGTCGACGCCGGTGTTGGCCAGGGTCTGGCGGGCGCGCGTGGCCGTGGAGCACAGCACGGCGTCGATGCCGGGTTGGTCGGCGCGCAACCAGTCGCCGCCCAGGCCCGCTTCCCGGATGCCGCGTGGCGCCAAGGGCCGGTCGTGGTCCGCGACGCCGGGTGGGTATCCAGATTTCGCATGCCGCATCAGCAGCAGGGTGCGCTCACCATTCACGCGACTCACGCTAATCAGTCCGGATCTCGGCGTGCTAGGCGACATCCTCGTCCTCATCGCACAGCAGTTTGTTGGGGTGGTGGAAGGTGTTGGTCCGGGGTTGGCCGCGCTCTAGATGGGGCGGCGGGATCCATTCGGTGGTGCCGTTGGAATGTTTTCGGGTGGTCCAGCCGCGGGGTTGCAGCAGTCGGTGGTGGGGCCCGCAGGTGAGGGTGAGGTTGTCGATGCCGGTGGTGTGGCATTGGGCGTAGTCGGTGATGTGGTGGACTTCGCAGTAGTAGCCACCGACATCACATCCGGGCGCTGAGCAGCCAAGGTCTTTGGCGTACAACACGATTCGCTGACCGGCCGAGGCGAGGCGTTTGGTGTGGTAGAGCGCGACGGGCTGGCCTTTGTCGAAGATCGCCAGGTAGTGGTGGGCGTGGCGGGAAAGGCGGATGACGTCGCTGATCGGTAGCCGGGTACCGGCGCCGGTGATGCCGTGTCCGGCGGCGGCTTCGAGTTCGGCCAGGGTGGTGGTGACGATGATCGAGGCCGGCAACCCGTTGTGCTGACCCAGATTTCCCGACGCCAGGACCGCGCGCAGGGCGGCATTCAATCCGTCGTGCTGGCGCTGGGCCGGGCTGCGGACGTCGTGGTCGATGGCTTGCTGGCTGGGGGTGCCGTCTATGCAAGGCGTCTGGTCGGTGGGGTTGCACATGCCGGGGGCCGCGAGTTTGGCCAACACGGCCTCTAGGGTGGCGCGGGCTTCCGGCGTCAACCAGCCCTGCAGCGCCGACATGCCGTCGGCCTGCTGCCGGCCCAACACCACACCCCGCCGCCGGGCCCGGTCGTCATCGCTATAGCTGCCGTCGGGGTTGAGGCAGTCGGCGAGCCGATCGGCCAGCCCGGCCAACTGATCGGGTCGGTACTGCGTAGCCAGGCGGGCCAGGTCGGCTTCGGCCTGCTCGCGGGTGGCTTGGTCTATCCAGCCGGGCAGCTGGTGATAGAACCGGCGGATCACCGCGACATGCTCGGTCCCGAGTTTCCCGTCGCGTTGCGCGGCGGCGGTCGCGGCCAGTACCGGTTCCAGCGGTTCGCCGGTGAGTCCGTGCCGGGTGCCCAGGTCGGCGGCGTCGCGGACGCGGCGGGCTGCTTCGGCGCGGCTGGTCAGTGTCCATTCGGCGACCGCGTGGGAGAGTTTGCCGCCGAGTTCTTCGGCGGTGGCCAGCTGTTGGAGTTGATTGATCAGGGGATGCTCCGCGGCGGGCAGCCGTCGTCGCACTTTCTCGCAGCGTTCCAGCAACACCAGCCGCTCGTGGGTGCTCAGCAGCTCAAAATCCAGCGCGACGACGGCATCGACCGCTGCGTCCAGCGCATCGAAGGCCGTCGCGACCGCTTCCCGATCCGCGACCACACCCGAACTCATACCAACAAAACTAGCCCGACCCACCGACAAAAAACCCCGCCCTGAGACCACTGAAACCACAGTGGCACAAGATGTTTGAGGAGTTTCACCACTGCGCCAAGGTCGCTCAGAGGCGGGCAAAAAGACACCTGTGTCAAGCCGGCCCGCACACAAGGCCGGGGCATGCCGGTGCGCGTCCCCGAAGTTGTCGGTGAACCGCCCTAGACTCGCGGTGCCTTGATAGCCACGCCATTTCCGAAGGGGGCGCCGGGATGCGATTCCTGCACACCGCCGACTGGCAGCTGGGCATGACCCGACACTTCCTGGCCGGGGATGCCCAGCCGCGGTATTCGGCTGCCCGGCGCGACGCGGTGGCCGGTCTGGGCACCCTGGCGGCCGAGGTGGGCGCCGAGTTCGTCGTGGTCGCCGGCGACGTCTTCGAACACAATCAGCTCGCCCCGTCGGTGATCGGTCAGTCCCTGGAAGCCATGCGCGCCATCGGTATTCCGGTCTACCTGCTGCCCGGCAACCACGATCCGCTCGACGCGTCGTCGGTGTTCACCAGCACGTTGTTCACCACCGAATGCCCGGACAACGTCGTGGTTCTCGATCGCGCCGGCATTCATCAGGTTCGGCCGGGCCTGGAGATCGTCGCTGCGCCATGGCGGTCCAAGGCCCCGACCACCGACTTGGTCGCCGACGTTCTCGACGGTCTCGACGCCGGCCCGGTTACCCGTGTGCTCGTCGCGCACGGCGGCGTCGACGTGCTCGACCCCGACCGCGAGAAGCCGTCGCTGATTCGGCTGGCCCGCCTCGAAGCGGCGCTGACCCGTGGCGCGGTCCACTATGCGGCACTGGGAGACAAGCATTCGCTCACCCAGGTCGGCGACAGCGGCCGGGCGTGGTACTCCGGATCCCCGGAAGTGACGAATTTCGATGACGTCGAATCGAATCCGGGTCATGTCCTGGTCGTCGACATCGACGAAACCAACGCGGTGTCGGTGACGCCCCGGCACGTCGGTCACTGGCGATTTGTCACCTTGCACCGTCAGGTCGACACCAGCCGCGACATCGCCGATCTCGACATGAATCTTGACCTGATGACCGAGAAGGACCGCACCGTGGTGCGGCTGGCCCTGACGGGCTCGTTGACGGTCACCGACCACGCCGCGCTGGACGCCTGCCTGGACCGATACGCGCGGCTGTTCGCGTGGCTGGGCCAATGGGAACGCCACACCGATCTCGCGGTCATACCTGCCGACGGCGAGTTCACCGATCTCGGCATCGGGGGATTCGCCGCCGCGGCCGTCGAAGAGTTGGTCGCCACGGCGCGCGGGGGCGACACCGACTCCGCCGGCGATGCCCAGGCCGCGCTGGCGCTCCTACTGCGGCTCACCGATCGGGGCGCGGCATGAAGCTGCACCGGCTGGTCCTGACCAACTACCGCGGAATCGCGCACCGCGAGATCGAATTTCCCGACCACGGCGTGGTTGTGGTGAGCGGTGCCAACGAAATTGGCAAGTCGTCGATGATCGAGGCGCTCGACCTGCTACTGGAATCCAGGGACCGCTCGACGAAGAAGGAAGTCAAGCAGGTCAAGCCCACCAATAGCGATGTCGGGTCCGAGGTTACCGCTGAAATCAGCAGCGGCACTTACCGATTCATTTACCGCAAGCGCTTCCACAAGAAGTGCGAGACGGAGTTGACCGTGCTGGCGCCGCGCCGTGAGCAGCTGACCGGCGATGAAGCCCACGAGCGGGTACGGGCGATGCTCGCCGAAACTGTGGACAACGACCTGTGGCATGCCCAGCGTGTGCTGCAGTCGGCATCGACAGCCGCGGTGGATCTGTCGGGCTGCGATGCGCTTTCGCGTGCACTCGATGTCGCGGCCGGTGACGAGGCTGCGCTGTCCGGCAACGAGCCGTTGCTCATCGAGCGAATCGATGCCGAATACGCGCGCTACTTCACCCCCACCGGACGCCCCACCGGGGAATGGGCCGCGGCCATCTCTCGACTGTCGCACGCCGACGCCTCGGTCGCGGAGTGCACGGCGGCAGTCGCCGAGGTCGATGACCGGGTGCGTCGCCATGCCGTGTTGACCGAGCAAGTGGCCGAGCTCTCGCAACTGCGGCTGGCGGCCGGTCCGCGATTGGCCGTCGCACATGCCGCTGCGGACAAGGCCGCCGAACTCACTCGCCAAGCGCGCGAAGCCAAGCTGGTCGCGGCCGCCGCCGCAGCGAACAGCACCGCCGCGTCCGCCGCGCATAACGGCCGGTTGCGACTGGTTACCGAGATCGACACTCGCACCGCAGCTGTTGCGGCTGTCGAGGCAGAAGCGCAGCAAGCCGCGACTGCGCAGTCGGCTGCGCATGCCGACGCCGAGGCCACCGGTACCGCGATGCAGGAGGCCGCCCAGGTTCTGATGGACCTGCAGCGCCGTGTCGAATCCGCCCGCCGCACGGTCGACCAGCTCGCCGACCGCGAGGAGATCGACCGGCTGACCGCTCGCCTGGCCAAGATCGACGCCATCCAGCGTGATCGTGATCGGGTCGCCGCGGAGCTTTCCGGGGTCGTCCTCACCGAGGAGTTACTCCGGCGAATCGAAAGCGCCGCAGCCGCGGTCGATCGCGCCGGCGATCAGCTGACGTTGATCTCGGCGGCGGTCGAGTTCACCGCAGTGGCCGACATCGAGCTGTCGGTTGGCGAACAGCGGGTGTCGTTGGCTGCCGGGCAGAGCTGGTCGGCGACTGCCACCGGACCCACCGAGATCGAGGTTCCCGGTGTTCTCACCGCGCGGATTACTCCCGGCGCGACGACGCTCGACGTACAGGCGAAATATGATGCGGCACAACAAGAGCTGACTGCCGCACTGGCCGCCGGTGCGGTCACCGATCTTGCCGCAGCCCGATCGGCCGACCAGCACCGCCGCGAATTGCAAAGCAGCCGAGAACAATTGAGCGCGACGTTGTCCGGCCTCTGCGGTGACGAAGACGCCGACCAGCTCCGGGGACGGCTCGCAGGGTTGCGCGCCGGTCAACCGGACGAGCCTGATCTCTTCGCCACCGATATCGCCGCGGCTCGTGCCGATTTCGATGCCGCGCAGGCCGCTCGCCTGGCCGCGGAAACCGAATGCGAGACCCGCCGCCGGGCATCGGCTGCCGCCGACTCCAGGCTCGCCGAGACCTCGACCCGGGCAACGCTTTTGCTCAACGAAGCAACAACCCAACGCGCCGAGCTCGGTCGGGCCACCGATCAGCTGGCCCAGGAGCGGGCCTCGGTCAGTGACGAGGACTTGGCCTCGTCGGCGGATGCCGGGCAGCGGGCCGCCGAGACCGCGGAGCGCCGAGCCGTGGAGCTGGGCGAAGAGCTGGCCGCCGCGGCACCGGACGCGGTAACCGCCGAATTGGCCGCGGCTAGCCAGGCGGCCGAGACCCTGGGCGCCCGCTACGAAGACGCCGCCCGCACGTTGCGCGAGCTCACCATCGAACTCTCGGTCTTTGGCAGCGAGGGTCGCCAGGGCAAGCTCGACGCCGCGGAGACCGAGCGCGAGCATGCCGCCAGCCAGCACACCCGGATCGGCAGCCGGGCCCGCGCGGCCGAGCTGCTGCGGTCGGTGATGTCCCGCCATCGCGACACCACCCGGCTCGGCTATGTCGAGCCCTACCGTACGGAGCTGCAGCGACTGGGTCGTCCGGTGTTCGGGCCGAGTTTCGAGGTCGACGTCGACACCGACCTGTGTATCCGCAGCCGAACCCTGGACGGCGTCACGGTGCCCTACGACTCGCTGTCGGGCGGGGCCAAGGAGCAACTCGGAATCCTGGCGCGGTTGGCCGGTGCTGCCTTGGTCGCCAAGGAGGACGCCGTTCCGGTCGTGGTCGACGATGCACTGGGATTCACCGACCCGGACCGGCTGGCCAAGATGGGCGAGGTGTTCGACACCGTCGGTGCTCACGGTCAAGTGATTGTCTTGACCTGCAGTCCCGATCGCTACGACGGCGTGAAGGGTGCGCACCGTATCGATCTCAATGTGTAGGACCCGAGGGGCGTCACGTCTTACACTCACCCCGAAACGGGGTGCAATATGGACATCCAGTGCGACTACCTAGTGGTCGGCACCGGCTCGGCCGGCGCGGTCGTGGCGGGTCGGCTCAGCACCGGCTCGTCGAATTCGGTACTCGCGCTCGAGGCGGGCCCGCTCGACAAGAATAAGTTGATCCGCATCCCGGCGGCCTACGCCAAGTTGTTCCGCACCGAGATCGACTGGGACTACCTGACCGAACCGCAGGACGAACTGGGCGGACGCGAAATCTATTGGCCCAGAGGCAAGGTGCTGGGTGGGTGCTCGTCGATCAACGCGGGGATGTGGGTGCGTGGATTCGACGCCGACTACGACGAGTGGGCCGTGCGAGCCGGGCCGCAATGGTGTTTCGCCGAGATGCTCGGATACTTCCGTCGCATCGAGAACGTCACCGAGGCATGGCACTTCGTCAGCGGTGACGACAGCGGGGTGACCGGCCCGGTGCACATATCCCGGCAGCGTAGCCCTCGGCCGTTGACTGCGGCCTGGCTGGCCGCGGCGCGCGATTGCGGTTTTCCCGCCGCGCAACCGAATTCTGCACGGCCGGAGGGCTTTTGCGAGAGCGTCGTCACGCAGCGCCGGGGCGTTCGGTGCAGCAGTGCCGACGCCTATCTGAAGCCGGCGATGGGCCGCGAAAACCTCACCGTGCTCGCCGGGGCCACCGTGACGCGGATCCTGATCGACGGAACCCGGGCAGTCGGTGCGGAATTCGAGCGCGAGGGCCAGCTTTGCGTCGCACACGCGCGCCGCGAGGTGGTGCTCTGCGGTGGCGCCGTCAACAGCCCCCAGCTGTTGATGCTGTCCGGCATCGGCGACCGTGATCATCTCGCCGAGCACGGCATCGACCTCGTCCACCACGCACCACAGGTGGGGCAGAACCTGATCGACCACCTGGCGGCACGGCTGGGCTTCCACGTCGCCGGCGACAGCTTGTTCGCCGGCCACAAGGCGATAGAGCGGATGAAATATCTGCTGCGGCGCCGCGGCATGCTGACGTCCAGCATCGCGGAGGCGTACGGGTTTGTCCGCAGCCGGGCCGAGCTGGAGCTGCCCGATCTCGAAATCCTCTTCGCGCCGGCGCCTTTCTACGGCGACGGGCTCGCCCCGCCCGAGGGGCATGGGGTGGTGTTCGGGCCCGTCCTGGTCGCACCGGAAAGCCGTGGCCAGATCACGCTGCGGTCCGCCGACCCGCATGACAAGCCGGTGATCGAACCGCGGTACCTGTCCGATCCGGGCGGCGTCGACCGCGCCGCGATGATGGAAGGGCTGCGACTATGCACCCGGATCGCTGCGGCGCCCGCATTGAAGGATCTGCTCGGCCCCATCGCGCAACCCCCCGATTGCACCGAGCTGGACGAGGCCACCCTGGAATTGACGCTCACCACCGGTACGCAGAGCTTGTATCACCCACTGGGCACCTGCCGGATGGGCAGCGACGAGTCCAGCGTGGTGGATCCGCAGCTGCGGGTGCGGGGCGTCGACGGGCTTCGGGTCGCGGACGCCTCGGTGATGCCCAGCACGGTTCGCGGCCACACCCACGCGCCGTCGGTGCTGATCGGGGAGAAGGCCGCCGACCTGATCAGCGACTGAGTCGGCGGGTGTCAACACCTTCGGCGCACTGCCGCGCTGCTGATCATGAGCGAGCTAGGCAGAATGGGCACCGATGACGATGAACTCGAAACGGCGCCGGGTGCAGGAAAAGATTGCGGGAAAGCCTGGCGTCCGGCCGGTGCGCAGGCCGATATCCCCAGGCAGCGGCGACGAGTTCGATCTCTACTACGTGCGCACCGGCCGCAAGTCCGCCCACCCGCTGGTCATCATCCCGGGAGGCCCGGGTGTGGCGTCGTTGCAGGTCTATAAGGGGTTGCGGCGCCGCGCCGCCATCGCCGGTCTGGACGTCATCATGATCGAGCACCGTGGGGTCGGAATGTCGCGTCACGACGACTCCGGCGCCGACCTGCCGCCCGAAGCGATCACCGTCGATCAGGTGGTCGACGACATCGCCGCGGTGCTCGACGACGCCCATGTGGACTCCGCCGTCATCTATGGCACGTCGTACGGCAGCTATATCGCCGCCGGCCTCGGCGTCCGTCATCCCGGCCGGGTGCGGGCGATGATTCTCGATTCTCCGCTGCTGTCACGGCACGACATCGCGGTCGTTCGCGACACCGTTCGAGGGTTGCTGGTCGACGGCGATACTCCGGAGACCGCCGCGTTGGCCCCCAAAGTCCGCAAGCTGATCGACAGAGGGCTGATGTCCGGGTCGGCGGGGGAGATCGCGACGACCATTTACGCATACGGCGGGGCTCCGTTGCTGGATCGCGAATTGGACTTATTGCTCAGCGGCCGAAAGGCGTTGTGGCGGGCGCTGTCCCGTATGTCTGTCGTCGTCAGCCTCAATGTGGCATACCGTCACGAAATCGATCTGGTCAGCCGCATCGCGTTCCGCGAACTTGACTATGCCGCCGAGCCCGACGGTTTGCCACTGGATCCCGCTGTGGCAATGCGCGAAATCATGAGTCAGACAGCTGCTTTCGAGGCCGAGCCGTACGATTTGGTAGCCGAGATGCCCAAATTCAATTGGCCCACGGTCGTCATTTCCGGCGGCCGCGATCTGGTGACACCGCGGGCAGTGGCCGAGCGGGTGGCGTCGCTGGTGCCGAACGCGCTGCTCTTGGCGTTGCCGACGACCGCGCACAGCGCGGTGGATTTTCGAGAGCCCGCCGCGCTGACCATCGCAGAGGCGGTGTGCCGCGGGGAAACCGACAGGCTTGCCGGTCGGGGACCGGCGCTGGACGCGCTGCCCGCCCGTCCCGCAATACGCCTGCTGTGGAAGGCGGTGGGGATGGCCGCTATCGCGGAGGGTGCGCTACCCACCGTGACACCGCTGTGGCGGCGGCTCAGGTCCGCATGAACCCGATCGCGGTGTAGTCCACATCTGCTAGTCCGGCTGCACCGTAATTGGCCAAATCATGTCGTACCGCCCGGTTGCCGGGCGACTGGAACAGCGGCAGGTTGAAGCCTTCCTGCCAGATCATCCAGTCAACCTGGTTGGCGAGAACACGCGCCTTGTCCTGATCCAGCTCCGACAGCGTCTCGGCGATCTTCGCGTCGATCGCGGCATTGCCGATCCTGCCGAAATTGCTGTCGCCATCCGAGGTGTAAATCTGAGAAAGCGCAGACAACGGGAAAGCGTTTCCTTCCCAACCGAATTGAGCGATATCGAAATCGCCGACGGCGATGTATTGGCTGAAGAAGCCGTTTCCAGGTTTAAGGTCGAGCACCAACTTCACGCCGATCTGCGCCAAGCTGTTCTGCGCAACCATGGCGATCTGCCGGTTGGACGGCGCGTCGAAAAGTACGTCGCGCACCACGAGCTGCTTGCCGTCCTTCTCTCGTACCGACCCGTTGAGCCTCCATCCCATGGCATCCAAGGCTCTGCGTGCCTGTTCTGGGTTGTAATCGCCTGGTGCGCTGTTGTTTTGGTAGCCAACCTGCCCGGCCACGTAGATGTGGTTGTTCAGTGGCGTGGGATGGGTGGTCAGGCCGTGCTGGACGACATCGACAATGGTCTGGCGATCGATACCCTGGCAAACCGCCAGTCGCAGCCGCTCGTCGGCCATGATGGAACCCTCGGCGCCGTTGAAGGTGAAGTGGTACCAGGTGGGGGCAGGCGCGCGCCGGATCACGATGCCTGGCGTGCGTTGTGCGGTGACCATATCGTCAAGCGAGCCCACGCCGGCGGCATCGATTGCCTTGTTCTGCAACGCCGGGATGACGGCGGAGCTGTCGAGCACCAGGAAGGTGATCGAATCCAGCCGAGGCTTGCGACCCCACCATTGGGGATTGCGGGTCAGCACGATGCGCTGTGCGGTCCTGTCAATCGTGGACACGATGAACGGTCCCGCTGACGGGCCAGGACCTTCGAGCTGGCCCTTGTTGAAGACCTCCGGGTTGGCGGTCATGCTCCGAGGTTGTATCCCGCCGGCGAACATCCCACGCCATTCGGCGTACGGATCGGAGAAGGTGACCACTGCTTGCCGGTCGTCCACACCTCTGGTCACCGATTTCACGCGTTCGAACCCGGCGCGGCTGGCGATCAAGTACTTCTTGTCGCGGCCGCTGCACGCGTCAACCTCAGACTTGAGGTCTTCCCACGTGATCGGCTTGCCGTCGCTCCAGGTTGCTTTCGGATTGATTGTGTAAGTGACGGTCTGGGGGTTGGTACCGGTCAGCTCGGCACCGGTGAAATAGTCGGTGTTGAGATTCAGCGTCCCGTCGGCCTGAGTCATGAATGCCCCTGGCAGCGTGGGTGCCACAATCGCGTTGGTGTCCGAGGTATTGCCGTCGATGTTCAACTCATTGAAGTTGTCCGGGAAGGCCGTCAGCGGGAGTCGCAGGTTGCCGCCGTCCCGCAGCGTGGCAGGGTCCTGCGGGTTCATATCGCTGCTAGCTCCGACCTGCGCGGCCCGCGCCTCCGGAAGGTCCTGATACCCACTCGAGCATCCGGTGACCACCAACACGAGCGCCAACAGCAGGGCTGCGAGCTTGCGGGCTCTCGGTGCGTGCGTCACCCCGACGATGCTAACGGGCCGTGACATCGGGATGCGCTCGCGGAACGGCGTCCAGCAGCCGCCGGGTGTATTCGTGCTGTGGGTTCTTGAAGACCTCTTCGCCGTCGCCCTGCTCGACTATGCCGCCCCGGTACAACACCACCACCTGATGCGCCAGGTGTTTGACCACGGAAAGGTCATGTGAGACAAACAGATACGACAAGCCGAACTGCGCTTGCAGGTCGAGCAACAGGTTGATGATCCCGGCCTGGATTGAGACGTCCAGTGCCGACACCGGCTCGTCGAGCGCCAGGATCTTGGGCTGCAACGCCAGCGCCCGCGCGATGCCGATGCGCTGCTTTTGCCCACCGGAGAACTCGGCCGGATAGCGAGTTGCGTCGGCACGGCGCAAACCAACGATGTCGAGCAGCTCCGCGACTCGCGCGTCGGTGTCACCCTTGCGAAGGCCGCTCGCCTGTAACGGTTCGACGATGATGTCGGAAACGGGTAGCCGAGGGTCCAGGGACGCGACCGGGTCTTGGAATACCACCTGGATGTCGCGCCGCAGTGCGCGCCGGGTCTCCGGACTCAACGTTGCGACGTCTTCGCCGAGAACCTCGATGGAACCCGCTTGTGGTGCGGTCAGTTCCAGGATCTGTTGCAGGGTAGTCGATTTCCCAGAACCGGATTCGCCGACGATCGCCAGCGTGCGGCCCTGTTCCAGGGTGAAGCTGACGCCGTCGACCGCTCGCACCTCACCCACCCGCCGGCGGAAGACCACGCCCTTGGTAAGCGGGTAGGTCTTGCTGATGTCCATGACCCGTAGCACGGTTGCGCGTTCGTCCGCCGCGCTGTCGATCGCCGGCGGCTGTGTGGACACGTCGAAGATGTCAGCGGCCGTGCGACCCGCGACGTCGTCGGTACGGATGCAGGCCGCCCGGTGGCCTTCGGAGACGGTGATCAGAGCTGGCTCAGCCGAACGACATTCGTCGATCACCAGTGGACAGCGTGCAGCGAACGGGCAGGCATCGGGTGCCAGCGTCGACAGGTTGGGCGGCGCGCCCGGAATCGGAATCAGTCGAGTGCCCTGCGGCGCGTCCAGCCGCGGCACCGAACCGAGCAACCCGGCCGTGTAGGGCATGCGGCGGTCGCGGTACAGATCGTCAACGGTCGCGATCTCGACCTCGCGCCCGGCGTACATGACCATCGCCCGGTCGGCGAATTCCGAGACCACGCCCAGGTCGTGGGTGATGATCAACAGGCCCGCGCCGGTCACGTCGCGCGCAGTCCGCAGCACGTCGAGAATCTGAGCCTGCACGGTGACGTCCAATGCGGTGGTGGGCTCGTCACAGATCAGCAGGTCCGGATCGTTGGCGATCGCGATCGCGATCACCACCCGCTGGCGCTCGCCGCCAGACAGCTCGTGGGGGAACGCCTTTGCCCGGCGGTCCGGCTGCGCGATGCCGACCAGCTCGAGCAACTCTGCGGCACGCTTGCGGGCATCTGCCCGGCCGATGTCATGGTGGTGAACCCTGATGGCTTCGGCTATCTGGTCACCGACGGTGTAGACGGGAGTGAGCGCCGACATCGGGTCCTGGAACACGGTCCCGATCGTCTTTCCGCGGATCTGTGACATCGCCTGGTCGGACAGCCCGAGTAATTCCTGGCCGTGTAACCGCACCGAACCCGACACCTCACCGTATTCGGGCAGCAGCCCGACCACGGCCATGGCGGCGGTGCTTTTCCCGCAGCCCGATTCTCCGACGATGGCGAGCACTTCGCCCGGATCGATGTGGTAGGTCGCGCCGCGCACCGCGGGCACCCGCACGTCCACGGTGTCGAAGGTAACGCTGAGGTCGGTTACCTCTAGCAGCGCCGTCACCGGGGTCGCCAAACTGGTCGCCGCTTTTTCCGGCGTGCCAGCCGGGCGCCCGGGTCGACGGCGTCGCGTAGTCCGTCACCGGCGAGATTCGCGCACAACACAATCAATACCAAAGCCGCGCCCGGGAACAGGAAGACCCAGGGGAATGTGGTCACCGAAGGAGTGCCCTCCGCGATCAGCGTGCCCAGCGAAACGTCCGGCGGCTGAACGCCGAAACCCAGGAAGCTCAACCCGGTTTCGGCCAGGATCGCGAATCCTACGTTCAGTGTTGCGTCGATGATCAGGATCGAGGCGACATTCGGCACGATGTGATGCGTGATCACCCGGCGGCTCGACACCCCCATATATCTTGCCGCGCGGACGAATTCGCGTTCTCGCAGGCTCATCGTCAGCCCGCGCACCATTCGTGAGCTGACCATCCAGCCGAATGCTGCGAGGAGCACGATGAGCCAGAGAATGCTGTTCGATTGTTTGGTGCGTGGCGTGACGATCGCGATGAGCAGGAAACTCGGCACGACCAGCAGCAGGTCCACCAGCCACATCAGCGTTCGGTCGCGCCAGCCACCGAAATAGCCGGCAATCGACCCGACGGTGGCGGCGATGGTGGTCGATATCAAGGCCACGCAAAAGCCGATCAGTAGTGACTTCTGCATTCCGCACAGGGTCCGGGCCAGTAGGTCCTGGCCCAAGGCGTTGGTGCCGAACCAGTGTTTTCCCGACGGCGGCTGTAGCAGCGCGTGCAGGTCCAAATCGGTATAGCTGTAAGGCAGTAGCGGCGGTAGTGCGTAGCAGCCGATGAATGCCAGTGCCAGCAGAATCAGCGCCGCCGTCGCGGGCTTATTGCGAAGGAAGCGGCGAATCAACAGGTTTCGGCGGGATGTGAACGTGGCGGCCGGGTCGATACCAGACCGTACCGGCGTGCTTTGCGCAGCCTCTTGCGTCATGAAACCCGCACCCTCGGATCCAGCGCCGCGTAAATGACGTCGGACAACAGTCCCGCCAGCAGAACCGCCGCTCCGGAGAGAAGCGTGATCGCCGCGACGACGTTGGCGTCCTGGGTCGCGATTCCTGACACAACCCACTCACCCATGCCGTGCCAGCCGAAGATCTTCTCGACGAACACCGCGCCCACCACCAGGCCGCTCACGCCGTAGGCGAACAACGTGGCCATCGGAATCAGCGCGGTGCGCAATCCGTGTTTGAACAACGCGCGCCGGCGGGTCAGGCCCTTTGCGCGCGCGGTCCGGATGAAATCCTCGCCGAGCACATCGAGCATCGCATTGCGTTGGTAGCGGCTGAAACCCGCGATCGCGCCCAGGGCGAGGGTCAGAGTGGGCAGCACGATGTGTTGCAAGCGTTCGATGAGCTCGTCGACGGTTCCACTGGGCGGGAGCGGCGAGGTCTCACCGGTGTACTGGAAGATCCCCACTCCGGCGAGCATGTTGACCCGCAGCGCGCCCAGAATGAGCAAACTCGCCAGCACGAAAGACGGGATGCTCAACACGATCAGCGACAGCACCGTGATCACACGATCGCTCAGCTTGTACTGGCGGACCGCGCCCCAGGCGCCAACGATGACGCCGATCAGCGTGCCGAGCACCGAACCGGTCACCACCAGTCGCAGGCTCACCCCGACCCGGCGCCACAGCTCCTGGGAGACCGGGTGACCGCTCACCGTCACTCCGAAGTCACCGCGGACCACACCGGAAATCCATCTCGCGTAGCGGATGGGCACCGGTTTGTCCAAGCCCAGCTGAACGGCCTTGGCGTGAATAACCTCCGGTGGCGGCGTCGGGTGGCGCTGCACAAAACTGTCGAGCGGATGAAACGTCTGCGAGGTCAGCAGGAAAGTCAGGAAAGACGCCAGCACCAGCAGGACGATGTAGTTGAGGAACCGCCGGGCAAGGTACCGGATCATGGCCGGCCGGCCCGCCTGCATCGCATGGGGACAGGTTAGCGAGAGGAGCGCGAGCCGGCTTGGATCGCGGTGTGCCGGCCACGCCGAACCGGTCTGCCGGTAGTTGCGGCACCTGGCGAGCTTCTGCCCTCAAGTGCAGCGCGTGCGACCACCGTTGCGCAGCGGTGGGATTCCTGCGATATGATGAATTCTTCAATTGTTCAACTGTCGGAATAGCGAAGTCTTCAGGAGCAAGGGTGGAATCGAAGCCCCTTTACAAGCTCAAAGCCGACCTGTTCAAGACGCTTGCGCACCCGGCGCGAATCAGGATTCTCGAGCTGGTGGTGGAGCGGGACCGCTCGGTCGGAGAGTTGTTGATGTCTGATGTCGGGCTCGAGGCGTCGAACTTATCCCAGCAGCTGGCCGTGTTGCGTCGGGCCGGAGTTGTCGTCGCGGACCGCGATGGCAATGTCGTGACCTATTCGATCGCCTCGCCCGACATCGCCGAGCTGCTCGCGGTAGCTCGCAAGGTCCTGGCCAGGGTGCTCACTGACCGGGTCGCGGTGCTGGAAGACCTGCGCGCCGACGGAACAGCGAATTAGTACCGTGGGCTGGCTCGCCAAAATCCTTCGCGTCGGCCGGATCGTCGAGCCCGTGGGTGCGCCGCCGCCGCCGGCAACAGAACCGCTTGCGGGAGTGCGAGGTTCGCTGCAGATCCGGCATGTCGACGCGGGTTCGTGCAACGGATGTGAGGTGGAGATTTCGGGCGTGTTCGGCCCGGTTTACGACGCGGAACGGTTCGGAGCACGGCTAGTGGCCTCGCCCCGGCATGCCGATGCGTTGCTGGTAACCGGGGTGGTGACGCGCAACATGGCCGGCCCGCTGCGTAACACCCTCGAGGCGACGCCACGTCCGCGGGTGGTGATCGCGTGCGGAGATTGCGCCTTGAACAGAGGGGTGTTCAAGGATGCCTATGCCGTCGCCGGCGCGGTGGGTGAGCTGGTGCCCGTCGATGTCGAGATCGCGGGATGCCCGCCCACACCCGCCGAAATCGTTGCGGCTCTGCGATCCGTGACGGGGAAATGACCACCACATCGACGGTCATCGCGACGTCGACGCCAAATATATTGCCACCAAAGGCTTTCGGTCTGACAGTCGGTGGGATCATCACGTCGGGTGTGGGCATCGCCGGGGTGTGGCTGGGCTTGCAGGGGATGTTCGGATCGTTGCGTCCGGTAGCCATCGACTGGCTTCTTCCGTTGTCCGGCATACGGATTGAGGTCGATCCACTGGGCGGATTTTTCATGGCGCTCACGGGCGCGGTAGCGGTGCCGGTCGGCTGCTATGCGATCGGGTACGCGCGACGTGAGCATCTGAGCTGGGTCGCCCTGGCGGTGTTGCCGGTGTTTGTCGCGGCGATGGTGCTGGTGCCGGCCGCGGGATCGGTGACGACGTTTCTGCTGGCCTGGGAGTTGATGGCGATAGCGTCGCTGATGTTGGTGCTGTCCGAGCACACCCGCCCGCAGGTCCGCTCGGCGGGTCTGTCGTACGCGGTGATGACCCAGCTCGGGTTCGTCGCGATCCTGGTCGGGCTGATGGTGTTATCGGCGGCCGGCGGAGCGGACCGGTTCGCCGATCTCGCGGGGGTGTCTGACGGGGCCCGCACTGCCGTGTTTGTGCTGACGCTGCTCGGCTTCGGGTCGAAGGCGGGACTGGTGCCACTGCACGCCTGGCTACCGCGTGCCCACCCCGAGGCGCCCAGCCCGGTGTCGGCCCTGATGAGCGCGGCGATGGTCAACCTGGGGATTTACGGCATTGTTCGCTTCGATCTGCAGTTGCTCGGGCCGGGCCCGCGCTGGTGGGCGCTTACGCTTTTGGCTGTCGGCGCAATATCCGCGTTATACGGGGTGCTGCAGGCCTCGGTGGCCACCGATATCAAACGGCTGCTGGCCTATTCGACGACAGAGAACATGGGCCTGGTCACGTTGGCGCTCGGTGCGGCAACGCTTTTCGCGGATACCGGCGCTTACGGTCCGGCGACGATTGCGGCAGCCGCGGCGGTACTGCATCTGATGGCGCACGCGTCGTTCAAGAGCCTGGGTTTCCTCGCGGCGGGGTCGGTGCTGGCTTCGACTGGGCTGCGCGACCTTGACCTGCTCGGCGGACTGGCTCGCCGGATGCCGATGACCACCGTGTTTTTCGGAGTGGCCGCGCTGGGGGCGTGTGGGCTGCCGCTCGGTGCCGGTTTTGTCAGCGAGTGGCTACTGGTGCAGTCACTGATCCACGCCGCGCCCGGACACGATTCCATCGTGGCGCTGACGACACCCCTGGCGGTCGGCGCGGTCGCACTTGCCACCGGTCTGAGCGTGGCGGCGATGGTCAAGGCGTTCGGCATCGGCTTTCTCGCCCGTCCGCGTTCCAGGCAGGCCGCCGACGCTTGTGAGGCGCCGGCCACCATGCGCGTCGGCATGGCGATCGCGGCCGGCGGCTGCCTGGTGCTGGCGGTGGCGCCGATGCTCGTCGCCCCGGCACTGCGCCGGACGCTTGCAACGCTGCCACTCGCACGCGCGGTCGAGTTGACCGATTTCGGTGCCGTGGTGCGACTCCCCGGGGTGTCCGGGTCGATCGCACCCGGCGTGATCGCCGCCAGTGTGGTGGCCGCGGCGCTGGTGGCGACCGGGCTGGCCAGGTCGCGTGTCCGCCGGCGCCCCGCACCGGTCGTATTGCCGCTATGGGCATGCGGCGCCGACGAGCTCACCGAGCGTATGCAATACACGGCCACATCGTTCGCCGAGCCGCTGCAGCGGGTCTTCGATGATGTGCTGCGCCCCGATACCGGCATCGAGGTCACCCACGCGGCGGAATCACGGTTCATGGCCGAAAGGATCACCTACCGCACCGCGATTACCGACACGATCGAACTGCGCCTCTATGCCCCGGTGGTCGCTGCGATAGTCGCCGTGGCCGGGCTGGTCCGGCGCGCTCACACCGGCAGCGTCCACCTTTACCTGGCCTACGGGGCGTTGGGCGTGCTGATCGTGCTGGTGGTCGCCAGGTGAACGCTATGTCCTACGTCGCCGGGGCAGCCCAGCTTGGCGCGGTCGCAGTGGGCGCGCCGGTGGTGGTCGGCGCGACGCGGCAAGTGCGAGCCCGCTGGGAGGGACGAGCCGGCGGAGGCGTGTTGCAACCATGGCGCGATCTGCTCAAACAACTTGGCAAGCAACAGATCACGCCGACTGGAACGACGGTCGTATTCGCGGCCGCGCCCGCGATCGTCGCCGGGACTACGCTCCTGATCGCCGCGATTGCACCGATCGTCGCCACGGGGTCGCCGCTGGACACCAGCGCCGACTTGTTCGCAGTCGTCGGCCTCCTATTTCTGGGCACCGTGGCGCTCGCTCTTGCCGGCATCGACACCGGCACCTCGTTCGGTGGCATGGGCGCAAGCCGCGAGATCACCATTGCCGCCCTCGTGGAGCCGACGATCCTGTTGGCGGTGTTCGCGCTGTCCATCCCGGCCGGATCGACCAATCTTGGTGCGCTGGTGACAAATACGATCGCACACCCCGGCCACGTCATGTCTTTGACCGCTGTGCTCGCCTTCGTCGCGCTGGTGATCGTGATCGTCGCCGAGACCGGCCGGCTGCCGGTGGACAACCCAGCCACCCACCTGGAATTGACGATGGTGCATGAAGCGATGGTCCTCGAGTATGGCGGCCCGCGATTGGCGCTGGTCGAATGGGCGTCGGGGATGCGGCTCACGGTCCTGCTGGCGCTGTTGGCGAATCTGTTCCTGCCGTGGGGGATCGCGGGCGCCCAGCCCACCGCGCTCGAGGTGTTGGTCGGCGTGGTTGCAATAGCCGCCAAGGTCGCGGTCCTCGCGACGCTGCTTGCGACATTCGAGGTGTTCATCGCCAAACTTCGACTATTCCGAGTGCCCGAACTGTTGGCGGGTTCGTTTCTGCTGGCCCTGCTCGCGGTCACCGCCGCCAACTTCTTCACGGTCCGCACGTGAGGGCCCGGCGATGAACGACGCTAATTTTTCGATCCTTATCGACTTCGCCGCAGGCGGGCTGATGCTCACCGCGGTATTGATCGTCTGGCGCCGCGAACTGCCCGCCATCGTGCATCTGCTGGCTTGGCAGGGTCTGGCACTGACAGCGATCCCGATGGTGCGCGGCATCCACGATCGCGATCTTGCCCTGGTCGGAGTGGCCGTCGCGGTACTGGCGCTACGCGTGGCGATGTTGCCGTGGCTGCTGGCCCGGGTGGTGAGGGCCGAAGTCGCCTCGCGGCGGGAGGCTACCCCGCTGGTGAACACCACCAGCTCGCTGCTGATTACCGGCGGGCTGACCATCGCCGCCTTCGCGATCACCCAACCCGTGGTCGACCTGGCACCGGGCCCCAGCACCAACGCCGTGCCTGCCGCGTTCGCGGTGGTGCTGATTGCGCTCTTCGTGTTGACCACACGGTTGCATGCGATCTCGCAAGCCGCCGGATTCCTGATGCTAGACAACGGGATTGCCGCGACCGCGTTCCTGCTCACCGCGGGGGTGCCATTGATTGTCGAACTCGGCGCCTCACTCGATGTGCTGTTGGCCGTGATTGTGATCGGTGTGTTGACCAGCCGGCTGCGACACACCTTCGGCGACGCCGACCTGGACAAGCTGCAGGAACTACACGACTGATGACCGTATTGTTGCTCGCTGCGATCCTTGCGCCGCTCGCCGCGTCTATCGCCGCCCTGGTGGGCGGGTGGCGGCACGTGACGGCTACGGTGACCGTCCTGTCCGCGGTCACCGTGCTGGTGTGCGCTGCGGCGTTAGGGTTTCGGGTCGGGTCCGGTACCCAGTTCGCGCTGGGCGGGTTGCTGCGGGCCGACGCGCTCGCGGTGACCATGCTTATCGTCATCGGAATCGTCGGCACGCTGGCCACCTGGGCGAGCGTCAGTTACATCGATACCGAGCTCGCGCATGCCCACATCGACGAGCGCGGTGCCCGTCTCTATGGCGTGCTGACGCCGGCGTTTTTGGCGGCGATGGTTCTCGCGGTGTGCGCCAACAATATTGGGGTGGTATGGGTAGCCATCGAGGCGACCACCGTGATTACCGCCTTCCTGGTGGGACATCGCCGCACCCGCACCGCGCTGGAAGCGACCTGGAAGTATGTCGTGATCTGCTCGGTGGGTATCGCTGTCGCATTCTTGGGCACTGTGCTGCTGTACTTCGCGGCCCGCTACACGGACGCACCCGCTGCCCACGCGCTGAACCTTGACGTCCTGGCCGCGCATGCCCACGGCCTGAATCCGGCGGTCACGAGGCTTGCCGGGGGACTGTTGCTCATCGGTTACGGCGCCAAGGCCGGGCTCTTCCCCTTCCATACCTGGCTGGCCGACGCCCACAGCCAAGCCCCCGCGCCGGTGTCCGCGCTGATGAGCGGGGTGCTGCTGTCGGTGGCATTCTCGGTGCTCATCCGGCTGCGGCCCATCATCGACGCGGCCGCCGGACCCACCTTCCTGCGCAGCGGGTTGCTCGTGGTCGGGTTGGTGACGCTGCTGGTCGCGGCGATGATGCTGACCGTCACCGGCGATATCAAGCGCATGCTGGCGTACTCGTCGATGGAGAACATGGGCCTGATCGCGATCGCGGAAGCCGTCGGCACCACATTGGCGATCTCCGCTCTGCTGTTGCATGTGCTCGCCCACGGGATCGCCAAGACCGTGTTGTTCCTGACGGGCGGCCAGCTCCAGGCCGCGCACAACTCCACCACCATCGCCGACCTCACCGGCGTCATGCGCCGCTCGCGGCTGATCAGCGTGTCACTTGCCACCGGCCTGATTGTCCTGCTGGGCCTCCCCCCGTTCGCGATGTTCGCCAGCGAGCTGGCCATCGCGCGCTCGCTGGCCAACGCGCGGCTGGCGTGGGTGCTGGGCGCCGCGATGCTGCTGATCGCGATCGCCTTCGCCGCCCTCGCGCGCAATTCGGGGCGGGTACTGCTTGGTGCCCCCGCGGCGGGCGCGCCACCGATTACCGTGCCCGTCACCGCCGCGGCGGCCCTGATCGTGGGGATCGTCCTCTCGGCAGCCCTGGGCATCACTGCGGGTCCTCTCACCGACCTGTTCGCCGCCGCGAGCAGCAACGTCGGAGTCCCGCGGTGAACCGAAGCTGGTTGCGGCACAGGGTCTCCCAGCACGGACTCACCGAAATGGCCGAACAGCTGCTAGACGACTCGTTCCGGCTGGCGCTGGTTGCCGCGCATGACGACGGAGACAGTCTGCGGGTGATCTACCTGTTCCTGGCGGGCTGGCCCGATCGCCGTGTCGAGCTGGAATGTGTTGTACCCGCCAGTGATCCACATATCCGATCCTTGGCCTATGTATCGTTTCCGGCTAGCCGATTCGAGCGCGAAATGGCGGACCTGTACGGGATCCGTCCCGTCGGCCATCCCAACCCCCGCCGCCTGGTCCGCCACGCACACTGGCCCGACTGGCATCCCATGCGCACGAACGCGGGACCCGCACCCGAATTCGCCGACACCGGCGCATTCCCCTTCCTTAACGTCGAAGGACCCGGGATCTACGAAATCCCGGTCGGCCCCGTCCACGCCGGCCTTATCGAACCCGGCCACTTCCGCTTCTCGGTGGCGGGCGAGACGGTCGTGCGGCTGAAGGCCCGGCTGTGGTTCGTGCACCGTGGCATCGAGAAGCTGTTCCATGGCCGTACCGCCTTCGGGGCTGTCGATCTCGCCGAACGCATCAGCGGCGACACGTCGGCCGCGCACGCCCTGGCCCACAGCCTCGCCGTCGAAGACGCCCTCGGCATCGAGCTGCCCGATGAGGTGCACCGGCTGCGGGCCCTGATCGTCGAACTCGAGCGGCTCTACAATCACGCCGCCGATCTCGGCGCCTTGGCCAACGACATCGGCTACGGCATCGCCAACACGCACGCTCAGCGCATCCGGGAAAGACTGCTGCGGCTCAATGCCGCCATTACCGGCCACCGGCTGCTACGCGGCGCCATCCGCCCGGGCGGGATTGCGCTGCAAGCTCTTCCGGACACCGAAGAACTTCAACGGCTCGCCGCCGACATGGCCGAGGTCGCCTCGCTGACACTGGCCAACGCGGTTGCCTACGACCGATTCGCCGGTACCGCCATCCTCCGCTCCGAAGACGCCTCCGCGCTGGGCTGTCTGGGGTACGTCGCCCGCGCCAGCGGCCTGCGCACCGATGCCCGGGTCGAGCACCCCACCGCCGAGCTGCCCATCGCCGAAATCGGTGCGGCAGATGGAGACGTCCTCGCCCGCTACACCGTGCGGCGCGACGAGTTCGCCGCGTCCGCCATCCTCGCCCGGCATATTGTCGAATCGCACAGCGGTGGAATCGAATACATCGCCAGAGTCGACCGACCGGGTGCGTCGAGCAGCGGTATCGGCATCGTCGAAGGTTGGCGCGGCACGATTGTGCACCGTGTCGAAATCGACGCGACTAACCACATCACCCGCGCCAAAATCGTTGACCCGTCCTGGTTCAACTGGCCCGCGCTGCCCGTGGCGATGACCGACACCATCGTCCCCGACTTCCCGCTGGCCAACAAAAGCTTCAACCAGTCCTATGCGGGTAACGACCTGTAGCGCAGGCACATAAGAACTGGCCGAGCAAAACTAGACGCTGCGCCAGCCGAAGGGGATACACTGCGGCACCGTGACGGTTACCGATGACTACCTGGCCAACAACGCCGAGTACGCAAGCACGTTCAACGGCCCACTGCCCTTGCCGCCGAGCAAACACGTCGCGGTCGTCGCGTGTATGGACGCCCGGCTCGACGTCTACCGGGTCCTCGGTCTCAATGAAGGTGAATCCCACGTCATCCGCAATGCGGGTGGAGTCGCGACCGATGACGTCATTCGTTCACTGGCCATCAGTCAACGGCTGCTGGGGACTCAAGAGGTCATCCTGATCCACCACACCGACTGCGGGATGCTCACCTTCACCGACGACGACTTCAAGCGCACCATCCAGGAAGAGACGGGTGTGAAGCCGCCGTGGGCAGCCGAGGCCTTCCCGGATATCGCCGAGGACGTCCGGCAGTCGCTGCGCCGCATCGAGAACAGCCCGTTTGTGACCAAGCATGTGTCGTTGCGCGGCTTCGTCTTCGATGTCGCGACCGGCAAGCTCGAAGAGATCACCCTCTAGCACTCCCTGTCGCTGGGAGGCGGGCAGACCGCCGCATCTTCGGAAGCCTCGAATGGACCAACGCGCCGACGGTGTTCAGCCGACTTTGTAAGTAGCGAGGGCTTTGGCGATCAGCGTGCCGTCCGGGTCGATGATCTCGGCCTCGCAGTTGGTCAACGATCGGCCCCGCCGCAGGACTCGGCCCACCCCGATCACGTCGGTGGCCCGGGCCGGCGCCATGAAGTCCAGCGCCATCGACACCGTGACGCCGCGCAGCCCGGGCGGTGCTTCCACGCCGCACCATGCCGCCGCCATGACGGTGAGATCGGCGAGCGTGGCAATGGCGCCGCCATGAACCATGTCGCCGACGGTGACATTCGAGGGATCCCACGGCAGCCGCAGCCGTACTTCGTCGTCGTTGAGCTGGTCGGCGACGATTCCCAGCTTGGCTACGAACGGTGATTGGGGGAGAAACTGCGCGATCACGTCGCGCCCGTTCGCGGGAGCGGGAGCGGAAGAAGTGGTCATCCGTCCATGCTTTCCTACCGAGCGGCCCGGGCAACAGGCTGTCGCCGCAACCTGGCGCAATGTGCCCGGTGCTCGGCTCGCGCGCCACCTGCCGCCGCCCATTGACACCGCTGGGGTGGGCTGGTTCTATAGACGGCAATGACCGTAAACATGGTCAGTTCTACCAAGTTTATCCGGATATACGGATTGGACAGGGAAACCATGACCAGTGGTGTGACGGCGGGCCCCTCCGCCGGCCAGTACGAATTGAGCCATCTGCGCTCGTTGGAGGCGGAGGCCATCCACATCATCCGGGAGGTTGCCGCGGAGTTTGAGCGGCCGGTGCTGCTGTTCTCCGGCGGCAAGGACTCCATTGTGATGCTCTACCTGGCCCTGAAGGCGTTCCGCCCCGGGCGGCTGCCGTTCCCGGTCATGCATGTCGACACCGGCCACAACTTCGACGAGGTGATCTCGACCCGCGACGAACTCGTCGAGCAGTTCGGGGTGCGCTTGGTGGTGGCGTCGGTGCAGGAAGACATCGACGCCGGCCGGGTCGTCGAAACCATCCCGTCGCGCAACCCGATACAGACCGTGACGCTGCTGCGCGCGATCCGGGAGAACAAATTCGACGCCGCGTTCGGCGGGGCCCGGCGCGACGAAGAGAAGGCGCGCGCCAAGGAGCGGGTGTTCAGCTTCCGTGACGAATTCGGCCAGTGGGACCCCAAGGTCCAGCGGCCCGAGCTGTGGAACCTGTACAACGGGCGGCACCACAAGGGCGAGCACATCCGGGTCTTCCCGCTGTCGAACTGGACCGAGTTCGACATCTGGTCCTACATCGGGGCGGAGAAGATCAAGTTGCCGTCGATCTATTTCGCGCACCGGCGCAAGGTTTTTCAGCGCGATGGGATGTTGCTGGCGGTAGACCGCCACTTGCAGCCGCGTGCCGACGAGCCGGTGGTGGAGAAGATGGTGCGGTTCCGCACCGTCGGGGATGTCACCTGCACCGGGTGTGTCGAATCGGAAGCCGCCACGGTGTCGGAAGTCATTGCCGAGACCGCGGTGTCGCGGCTGACCGAGCGCGGCGCTACCAGGGCGGACGACCGCATCTCAGAGGCTGGAATGGAAGACCGGAAACGGCAGGGTTACTTCTGATGGCAACGTTACTGAGGCTGGCTACCGCGGGCTCCGTCGACGACGGCAAGTCGACGCTGATAGGGCGCCTGCTCTACGACTCCAAGGCCGTGATGGAAGACCAGTGGGCCTCGGTGGAGCGGACGTCCAAGGAGCGCGGCCACGAGTACACCGACCTGTCGCTGGTCACCGATGGCCTGCGGGCTGAACGTGAACAAGGCATCACCATCGATGTCGCCTACCGCTACTTCGCCACTCCCAAGCGGAAATTCATCATCGCCGACACCCCGGGCCACATTCAGTACACCCGCAATATGGTTACCGGCGCTTCGACCGCCCAACTGGTGATCGTGCTCGTCGACGCCCGACAGGGCCTGCTCGAGCAGTCACGCCGGCACGCCTTCCTGGCGTCGCTGTTGGGCATCCAGCACATCGTGCTGGCGGTCAACAAAATGGACTTGATCGACTGGGACAGAGAGAAGTTCGAAGCGATTCGGGATGAGTTCCACGCTTTCGCCGCACGTTTGGACGTGCAGGACGTGGCCACCATCCCGATGTCCGCGCTGCACGGCGACAACGTGGTGACCAAATCGGACCGGTCGCCCTGGTATGAGGGCCCGGCGTTGCTCTCACACCTCGAAGAGGTGTACATCGCCGGTGACCGCAATCTGGTCGACGTGCGGTTCCCGGTCCAGTACGTGATCCGGCCGCAGACCCACGAGCACCGAGACCACCGCAGTTACGCCGGAACGGTGGCCAGTGGAGTGATGCGCCCCGGCGACGAGGTGGTGGTGCTGCCGGTCGGCAAGACCAGCAAGATCAGCACGATCGAAGGCCCGAATGGCCCTGTGCAAGAGGCGTTTCCGCCGATGGCCGTGTCGGTGAGCTTGACCGACGATATCGATATTTCGCGTGGTGACATGATCGCCCGCACCAACAACCAGCCCAGGGTCGCGCAGGAATTCGACGCGACCGTGTGTTGGATGGCCGACGGCGCTTCGCTTGAGCCGGGTCGTGATTACGTCATCAAGCACACCACTCGAATCACGCGGGCGCGAGTGACCGCGCTGGACTACCGGCTCGATGTCAATACCCTGCATCGGGACAAGAGCGCTACGGCGTTGAAGCTCAACGAACTTGGCCGTATTTCGCTGCGCACCCAGGTGCCGTTGCTGCTCGACGAGTACACCCGCAACGCCAGCACCGGTTCGTTCATCCTGATCGACCCGAACACCAACGGCACCGTGGCAGCGGGCATGGTGTTGCGCGACGTCGCTGCGCAGAAGGCAAGCCCGAACACGGTGCGGCACGAGTCGCTGGTCACGGCCGAAGACCGGGTAGCCCGGGGCCGGACGGTGTGGCTGACCGGCCTGTCGGGTGCGGGCAAATCGTCGGTGGCCATGCTGATCGAGCAGAAGCTGCTCGAAAAGGGTATTCCCGCTTACGTTCTCGACGGTGACAACCTGCGGCACGGCCTGAATGCCGACCTGGGCTTTTCCATGGCCGATCGTGCGGAGAACCTGCGCCGCCTCGCCCATGTCGCGACGCTGCTCGCCGATTCAGGCCAGACCGTACTGGTCCCCGCGATCAGCCCGCTGGCCGAACACCGCGAGATGGCTCGTAAAGTGCACGCCGACGCCGGGTTTGAATTCTTCGAGGTGTTCTGCGACACCCCGCTCTCCGAATGTGAGGCGCGTGATCCCAAGGGGCTCTATGCCAAAGCCCGCGCGGGCGAGATCACGCATTTCACCGGTATCGACAGTCCGTACCAGCGGCCGAAAAACCCGGATCTGCGGCTGATCCCGGACCGCTCGCTCGAGGAGATGGCGCAGAGCGTGATCGACCTGCTGGAGTTGCGCAGCTAGACGCACCGACCCAGGCGTCCGCGCGTGGCACAATCCTCAGGGTGCGGATGTCAGCAAAGGCGGAGTACGCGGTGCGGGCGATGATCCAGCTCGCCACCGTGGACAGCGGCACGCTGGTCAAAACCGACGATTTGGCCCAGGCGCAGGGCATACCGCCGCAGTTCCTGGTCGACATCCTTACCAACCTGCGCACCGACCGCCTGGTGCGCAGCCACCGCGGGCGCGACGGGGGCTATGAGCTGGCCCGTCCGGGCAGCGAGATCAGCATTGCCGACGTGCTGCGCTGCATTGACGGGCCGCTGGCCAGCGTCCGAGACATCGGCCTCGGTGACCTGCCGTACTCGGGACCCACGGCGCCCCTGGCCGACGTCTGGCGTGCGCTGCGCGCCAGCATGCGCTCGGTGCTGGAGGAGACGACCCTGGCCGATGTCGCATCCGGCACCCTGCCCAAGCACGTCGCGAAGCTCGCCGACGACTATCGCGGCCAGGAGAGCGTCCGGCATGGCGCATCGCGCGGCGACTAGGCCCTAAGCCTCAGCCGGCGGATCCGTAGGGCCGAGTCAGAATCTCCATGGCATGCCCGGAGGGGTCCAGGAAGTAGACCCCGCGACCTCCGTGGTTGTGGTTGATCTCGCCGGGACGGCTTTGGCGAGGATCGGCCCAATGCTGCAGGCCCCGCGATCGGATCTTGCCGTAGATCGTGTCGAACTCCGGCTCGGAGACCAGGAACGCGTAGTGTTGCCGCCGGATTTCCTCGCCCTCGGGGGCGTTCGCGAAATCGAGGTTCACGCCGTGCTCGAGTGCGACAACCATGAAGTTGCCGAATGGCTTCGGGCTGGGCAGGTCGAAGAGCTCGGCGAGAAATTCCGCGGACTCGCGTTTGTCGTGTGCGGCGACGATGGTGTGGTTGAAATTGATGGACATAGTTCTTTCCAGTCAACCACTGTCGCCGCGAGGCGACAACGCGCAAAGCGCTACTTGGGCGCGGTCAGTTCCAAGGCGATGTTGTCGGGGTCGCGGAACTCCAGAATGTATGACGGCCCAATGTCTTTGACCGGCTCGTGCTCGATGCCGATTTCATCGAGGTGTGCTGCCGCGGTATCTAATTCTGCCAGGCTGGCGAGCCGGAACGCGATGTGGTCGAGACCGCAGCGGTCTTCGTGGAAGCGGTCCGTGGCGACCGGCCGCAGCCCAAGCAGCGTGCCGCCGAGGTCGTAGATGACGCCGCCGTACAGAAAGCTCAACTGGTTGCGGGTTGCCTCGCTCGCGTTCTCGGGAACTTCGAGCAGCACTGGCCAATCGAACACGCTCTCGTAGAACTGCCGCGAACGCTCGATATCGGTGACCGTAAGGCGGACATGTGCGATGGACGTACTCGTGAAGGTCACTGGACCCATGGTGCCACTCCAGGTAGCAGTGTTGAAGGCATGCCAGAATCGCCGTCGTGCGGATAGCAATGACGATGCCGGTGATGGAACCGGATTTGGATGCCACGGTGCTTCAGAACTGGGCGCGCACGATCGACGAGGGCCCCTTCTCGTCGCTGTGCTGGGGCGAACGCATCGCGTTCACCAACCCGGACAATCTCACGCTGCTGGGTGCGCTCGCTGCCTGGACCAAACGGGTGCGGCTGATGACGACGGTGATCGTGCCGCAGCTGCACGATCCGACGATGTTGGCCAAAGGTTTGGCCACGGGGGACATGCTGTCCGGCGGGCGGTTGACCGTCGGCATCGGCGTGGGCGGCAGGCACGAGGACTACCACGCGGTGGGCGCCGACCCGGCGACGCAGACGATGCGCGACATGGCCGACCGGGTCGCGGTGATGAAGCGGGTGTGGGCCGGCGAAAAGATCACCGAATCGGTGCTCCCGGTCGGACCCGCCCCGGTTCAGCCCGGTGGCCCGCCGCTGTTGGTCGGCAGTATCGGGCCGAAGACCGTCCGCAGCGCGGCAGCCTGGGCCGACGGCCTGGCCGGCACCACCTTGGACCTGGACGTCGACAAGCAGAATGAGCTCTTCGATGTGGCTCGGGCAGCGTGGGCGCAGGCCGGCAAGCCCAAACCCCATCTGATGACGTCGTTCTGGTTCGCCTTCGGTACGCCCGAACAGTCCCGCGCCCAGGTGCATCAGCATCTGCTGCGCTACATGAACTGGATTCCGGCTGAGTACGTCGACGCGATGGCCCCGATGACCGGCTGGGCCGGTAGTGAGGACGAGCTGGCGGCGGTGCTGCGCAAATTCGAAGAGATCGGCACCGACGAGGTTCAGCTCATCCCGACCAGTTCAGACCTCGATCAGGCGCGCCGCGCCGCGGACGTGGCCGGGCGGCTTTAGGCCGGCAGGCGTTCGCGGCCGACGTCCGGTTGCTGCGGGGGTTGGCCCTTTTGCAGCGTGGCCACCAACTCGCGGTAGGGGCCGACAAGGTAGACGGTGTCGCCGGCGCGCAGCCGGGCATCGCGCCGCGGGTGTAGCTGCACCGGGGCGTCCTCGCGGGTGATCGCGATGACGCGGGTCTGCGTGGACAGCTCGAACATCCGCAGTCCGTCGAGTTCGCTGCCCGCGGCCACGTGCATGCCGCCGACCATGAAGTAGCGCTGCCCAACGGAAAACGTGCCCAGCGTTTGCAGGCCCATCGCCGCGCCGACGAACCACGGGGCAGCCAACGCGACGGTCGAACGAACAGTGTCGAAACCGAACCGCTCGGCCACCGCGCTGCCCAGCGCATGGTCGTAGATACGCAACACGATCGGCACATCGGGCCGGATGACCTTGGGCATGACCCGCGGACCCAACATCTCGCGCAGCACGATGCCGGTCTCGATGTTGACCATGTCGTCGTGGGTCAGCACCGCCACCGCGCGGGCGGTGTCGACGCGGGCCGCTTTCAGGGTCTGGCGCAGCGTCGCATCCCCGAAGATCACCGGCACCTCGAGTTCGGCGGCCGTCGAAAGGTAGCGGTTATTCTCATCGAGCTCGATCACCGCCACCTCGTATCCGGCGGCGGTCAGGTCGGCGATGACGCGGCTGCCGAACGAACCCAGCCCGACGACGACGACGTGATTGCGCAGGTGGCGCGCGCGCCGGCGGCCGGCCGTATGAGCGAAACGGCGCGAAATCAGCAGGTCGGCGATGAACGCGACGAGGACGGCCGTGGTCATCACGCCGGCGAACATCAACATGATGCTGAACAATCGCAACCATGTGGGCTGCGCGAGGAAGCTGAAGTCGCCATAGCCCACCGTCGCGATCGTCTCGGTACTGAAGTACAAGGCGTCGACCCAGGTCATTCTCTGGTGGGCCTGGTAGCAGTAGCGCAACAACACCGTCGAGAAGATCAGCACGCCCAACGCTGCGGTTACCGCACGCAAAAACATCGGATTGATGTCATTGCGCAGGCCGCGCGCGACGTCAATGGCCCGCCGCATCCGGCGCTGACGGATGCGTGTCGTGCTCGGCCGCGGGGCCTTGATGCCGCGAGCCGCCAGCTCTTCGGCGGTGCCGATCATCGCGGTCCAATCGCCGGCGCGGACCTTCAGGTCGCGGCCCGGACATGTCTCCAGCAATCCGGGCGCGGGCGAGTTCTTGCCGTGGATCACCGCCACCGGCGCCAGGTCGGCGTAGATCTCGCGCAGCGTCGCGTCGTAGGGTGCCTGCGAGCCCGAGACGAGGAACTTGATCCCGGCCGCCTCGAACGGGTGCACGGTGTGGGCCAGAGCTGCCTCGACGACGGACGGCGCCGCCAGCTCGGCGACATCGAGGATCGCACCGGGACCGTTACCGTCGGCGATCGCTTCGCGCAGTACGTCATTGGCCAGCCGGGCCACCACGCGTACGTTCGGGTTGGCTTTCCTTGCCAGTAGGGCGATTTCGAGATTTATCGCGTCGTCATCCCCTGCGCAGACCACCGCGGCCGCGCGAACGATCCCGGCCTGGACGAGGTCGTCCTTGGTGTCGGCGACATTGTCATCGACGAGCTTGACGATGGTTGCGCCGGCGTTCTCCAGCTCCTCGGCTATCGTCGTCGCCAGCGCGTCGTCACCGCTGACGATGATGTGACGTTGCATGCTCAGCACGTTTCACCTTCGAAGACGAGGGCTCGGCCGCTCGGCGATTGTCCCGGGCCGTCTCGCATAGACCCACTATCGGCTACTGTGCCGATTTCTGCCAGCGAAACGCCCGGATGCTCGTGGGTCTGGTGACTCGCCGGCTTGATGTCGGAGCTCAACACCGATGTGCTGCAAGCGGAGTCACGGCCTCGAGTTGAGGTCGCCGCAGTGGGATACTGTGCGCATGCCCACAGCCAGGAGCGGCCAGCACAGTATCGACATCGCCGCGCCTCCCGACCGCGTGTACGACCTGATCGCGGACATCACCCGGATGGGGGAGTGGAGCCCGGAGTGTTATCGGTGCGAGTGGCTGGACGGGGCAACGGCGGCGGCGCCGGGCGCACGCTTTCGCGGGTACAACCGGCTCGGCCCGCTGCGGTGGAAAAGAACCGTCTTGGTCGATACTGCCGATCGGGGCTGCGAATTCGCGTTCACGACCGTCAACGACGGCGCCGATCGTGAGGAAACACGGTGGCGCTATACGTTGGAGCCGTCGTCGTCGGGAACGTTGCTCACCGAGTCGTTTCGGTTCTTATGGTGCTCAGTGCCCAGCAGATTGGCCGAAGCGGCCATCCCCAGGGGCCGTCAGGTGAACCGGGGGATCGAGCAGACATTGCGGCGCATCAAACGTGTCGCCGAGACGGCATAGAGATCGTATTTCCTTCGTCTGCAACGCCTTGCGCTACAGGACGCGAACGTCGGAAGGCGACCAGAACGCCCGCATCGACGTGATCCTGGCGTCATCGTCGAATGTCATCAATGAGATGGGCGAGATCCGGGTACGGCTGTCGCCGGCGTCGAGCGTGAGGTGCCAGAAGAACGCCGCCTCGTTGCCGCCGACGCGAACTTCGGCGAGTTCGGTCTCCTTCTTGGCATCTTGGAACGCCGCGTAGAACTCGCGGACCGCGTCCTGGCCGCGCCGCACCTCGGATCCGGCCGGATCCTCGATGGTGGCGTCGGCGGTGTAGAGGTTCACAATCTCGTCGGTGGCGCCGTTGGCGACGTGCGCGAGATAGCTGTTGACGGTTTGGGTGATGGCTTCGTGGGAAGGCATGGTTTCGGACGCTACCTGCTCGTCATGGCCGTTGCGTCGGGTTGGTCGCATTCATACTGGGCGACGTGCCTTTCATCGAACGCCTCGCGTCGCGCGAGATCTATCGGAACCCGTGGCTGATCTTCCGGGAGGACGACATCCGCCGGCCGGACGGCAGCCCCGGTATTTATGCCGTGGTGGACAAACCGACGTACGCGCTGGTGATGCCCTACGACGGCCGCCGGTTCCGGCTGGTTGAACAGTTCCGCTATCCGGTCGGCGCGCGCCGCTGGGAGTTCCCGCAGGGCACCGCACCCGATTTGGCCGACGCCGATCCCGCCGAGCTGGCCGCGCGTGAACTCCGCGAGGAAACCGGGTTGAGCGCGACGTCGTTCGAGGCGCTCGGTCTGCTCGATGTCGCTCCGGGAATGACGAGTCAGCGCGGTTGGGTGTTCCTGGCCACCGGGATCTCCGAAGGAGAGACCGAGCGTGAGCACGAGGAGCAGGACATGCGCAGCGAGTGGTTCTCCCGCGAAGACCTCGAGGAGATGATCCGATCGGGGGTGGTGGCCGACTCGCAGTCCGTCGCTGCCTACGGCCTGTTCCTGCTGCACGGGCGATGAGTTCTTGGGCCGGCATCGGTCAACACTGGCATGACGATCACAGCGCACAATCTCGACGGGTACGGGGCGCCGACGATTGAGTGGGCCCGCGTCAAAACGGTGCTGGACGGTCAGCTGACGCAGGCGCCGGACAGCGGTGGTCCGCAACGACATACGGCGTGGCTGACAACAATCAATTCCGACGGCAGTCCGCAGGTGCGGCCGGTGGGGGTGATTGCGCACGCCGGCAGCTGGTATTTCACGTCCGGATCCGCGACCCGGAAATCTCGTAACCTGGCCCGCGACGGCAGATGTGCGGTCAGCATCGCTACCGATCAGTTCGATCTGATCCTCGAGGGCGCGGCCGAAAGGATCAGCCATGGCAGTGAATTAGACTCCGTCGCTGAGGCTTTCGCCCGTGGCGGATGGCCCGCCGAGGTCGCCGGCGACGCGCTCACGGCCGAGTACAGTGCTCCTTCGGCGGGCCCGCCGCCGTGGCATGTCTACCGCGTGGGCGCGTCGACCGTTTTCGCGATGGGCACATCCGAACCATTCGGCGCCACGAAGTTTCACCTGCACTGAGGCAGCTCATTACGGCGCGATCGTGTCCGTGCCGAGATCGCATCGCGTCGTCGAATCCGCACCATGGACACGGTGTGTTCACGTTCGAGGTTCGGCCGCCAGCTGGCGACGGCGCTAGGCGTCGTCGCGATCCTTGGCGCCACTGTGGTTTCGGCGCACGCGGCCACCCCGGTGTGGAATGGCAAGTACTCGCTGGTGAGATACGCCGTGAACAAGACCGGCAGCAGCGTTGCGGCCGGTCAAGCCGAACCCACCTTCAGCGCCGACTACGTCTTCGTGACGTCGTGCTCGTCGGGCAAGTGCGTCGCGACTGCCACGAACGGGCCCGTCCCCAAGAACCCGACGTTGCCCCAGCCGTCTCACTACGTTTGGGACGGAGCAAGGTGGGTGGAGCACTTCGACTTCCAGTGGGATTGCTACCTGGGGGAGGGCGTCCCGAAAGTCTGGGCACCCGCGACGTCGTGGGCGTTCTACACGCCGCAACCCGACGGGACGCTGCGCGGCACCTGGCACACCGACATCACCAGCGGCCCGTGTCGTGGCACCGTGGAGATGCCGGTGGCGGCGTTTACTGCGTCGTCAGTGGGCTCGCAATGACGGCGGCCCAGTCGCACTGTTAGGGGCAGTAGTTGGATTCCGCCGCGCTCACCACGCCGGTCGCGTCCGCGAGGCTGATCCCCGGGTTTTTGCTCTGCACCACCTGGGCCAGCTGGTCCGGGGTTTCGCCGGCGCTGCGGTCCGCGCAAATCAGGTGACCGAGCTGGATCAGCGCGTCCTTGTCCCCGGTGAGGCCGATCTTGTGAATCTGGGCGAGGTAGGAGTCGTCGTCGGCGACGGCAATCCCGGTACCCACGGTCAAAGAGACGGCAGCAATAGCGGGGACGCTCAGTAAGCACAGTTTGCGAGCAGAAATCACGATCGGCTCCTTGTTTGGGAGGGGCGGTACAACGGCATCATTATGCGGTCCGCGAAGCGGGCGCGCGCGGCGAATTGACGAAGCGGGCAAAGTCTGACGCCACGCTCGTCGGCGAGCCGCTCGGCCCGAGATCGGCTGCGGCGCCGTGGGGCGGCAAAGCAGACTCGGGAATTCATCGAAAGCGGTTGGGGTGCGCAGCAAATGGCCTGGTTGCGATGCAAATTCCCATTCGTCCCCAGACTCGTGAAATAGTGACCGGCTGCAATCATGTCGTTTTGGGAGTTTCTCCCGAGTGTCGCTATCCGACGACGTGTACTGATGGTTAGGTCGGGATGGTGACGTCCCTGGTGAAGTTGTTCCGCGACACCGTCGCGGTTCGGATATCGGTTGCCGTGGTGCTCGGTGTTGTCGTTGCCATCACGGTGGGTAATGCCTTCAGCTGGCGCTTCGCGCTGGCCGGTTGGGTCGCCGCCGCCGGCGTGTATGTGGTGTGGACGCAACTCATCTTCTTTGGAATGGATGCCGACCAAACCCGTGTCTGGGCGACGCGGGAGGACCCGACCCGCTGGCTCGCCGACGCGGTGATCCTGTCGGCAAGTGTCGCAAGCCTGGGTGGGGTCGGCTATGTGGTCGTCGCCGGGTCGCGCTCCGGCGCCGAAGCCATCCAGGCCGCGATCGCGGGCATTCTGACCGTTGCGGCCTCCTGGTTCGCCGTCCACACGTTGTTCACCGTGCACTACGCGAGGCTCTACTACTCCGGCGATCCCGGCGGGATCGATTTCCATGACCCGGAGCCGCCCCGATTCCGGGACTTCGCGTATGTCGCCTTCACCGTCGGCATGACCTACCAGGTGTCAGACACCGAGATCAATCTGACGTCCATCAGAGGGACCGTGTTGCGGCATGCGCTGATTTCGTACCTGCTGGGTGCGGTGGTTCTCGCGGTCACGATCAATTTGATCGCGGGGCTGAGCTCCAAGGTGTGATCCACGCCGAGCGTCTCAAACCGGCTGTCGTTAGCCGATTTTCGTGAGGGTAAAGGTGTCGTGCGGGTCGCTGAGACCGCAGGGTGCACTGCTGTCCAAGAAGATCGCAACCCCGGTGAGCGTCAGCGGGTCCCACGACTGGTTAACCGTCACCGTATGCTGGCTGAGATCGTTGCTGCATATCGCGGCCTCCGGGATCGTGCGCGTCACGGTGTACTGGCCGTCGATGAGCGGGGCGTTGAATCCTTGTCCGGGTGCGGTCCACACGTGCGCGACGCAGACCTGCCTACAGGTGGTGTTGATGGTCCAGGTTCCGGTATCGCCGTCCTCGTCCGCGTACTGGTAGATCCCGTTCATCTTCAGATTGTCGGCCGTGGCCAGTGGCTCGGCCCAGGCGTTTGGCGCCGGCAGGGTTGCCGTGCCGGCAACAAATGCCGTCGCCGCGATGGCCGTACCGATTCTCATCTTTGTGCCCTCATGTGTTGTCTCCCTTGGCCGCTGGCCACCTGAGGCAAACGTATCTGCAAACTCGTGCAGATCCCCCGATGCTCTGGGACGCATATCGAATTGAAAGACAGATCGGCGAGTGGGCCGAATGGTTCTATGAAATTGGCCAGCTTTGAGCCGCGCGGCGTGCCACGCGGGATTGCGCCACGGCGAAATCTGCTGACAGCGCTCAGCAGTGCGGAGCCCAGCACCTCTGGTTAGGGCAATAGGTCGCGTGCGCGATGCCGACCATGGATCCGACGTCTCCGACCGCAATGCCTCTGGGGTCCAAGTTCGCGTGGACGTCCCGGGCAATCTGGTCTGGCGTCCAGCCCCAGCCGAGGTCATCGCAGATGAGCTGCGCCATCCCGATCAAGGCGGCATCGTGTCCGGGCGGCCAGCTGAGGCCGGCGGCGCGCAATTGAGCGAGATATGCGTCATTGACCGGGTCGGCAGTCGAAAGGGGAGCACTTGCAACCAGGGCGGCACCAACCATTGCGGGGACGATCATTCTGGCCAGCCAGCGAGATGAGGACATAGCTGGAGTGTGCGGTGACAAAGCGGCGCGCACATGAAGAAATAGAAAAAATCGAGCTGCGAGAACCTTGGTCCCCGACAGGATTCGAGCCCGGCGATCAGCCGCGGGCGGCAAGACCGGCGGCGGCACGGATCTGTCGGCGGGCCGCGGCACGGTCGGCCTCGGGAAATATGTAGTGGCTCAGGGCGGTTCGCGCGATGGCGCCGGCAAGGTCGCGTGGATCCACCGCTGCGGCGAGGGCGCCCTCGCGGCCGCAGCACTGCAAAACCGCCACCAGTCCTTCGACGAGCATGGGTAGCGCTGCGGCCATCTGGTCGTGCGCGAAGCCCGGCTCGAGGTCGAGCAGCCGCCCCGGCGGCTGAGCCTCGAGGAAGGTTGCGACGACGTCGACCGCGGCTTCCAACCGTGCGACGCCGACGACTCCGGACATCGCTTTGTCCATCGCCGTGGTGAAGCGACGGCGTTCGCGCTTTCCCATCGCGTCGATGAGGTCTTCTTTGGACACGAAGTAGCGGTAGATGGTGGGCCGCGATACCCCGGCCTGGGTCGCCACGTCCGACAGCGACAACTTGCGAGCACCGGTCCGGAACAGCAGCCGCTGGGCGGCGTCCAGGATTCGATCGGCCAGATCTCCATGATCTGAGCCGCGCGGTACGGCGCTCGACACGGCGTCCTCTACAGCTTGCCGAGTTTGCGTAGCCACGAGATCAACAGCCGCAGTCCGTCGTCGAAGGACATAGGCGCATACCCGAGGCGCCGGGTGGTCAAGTTGTCTTTGCTTCTGGGCTTGCGTTCGCTGCGGGCCGCGGCCTTCGCGATGGCCATCAAGGTAGGCCCGAATTCGGCGGTCAGCGCCTCGGGATCCGTGCGGTAGTCGAGATCCTCGACACGGTGCTCGATTCCGGCGACCTCGCAGGCGCGGTTGATGCCGCCGGCGGTACTGAAGGTGTCTTCGGGACGGCCGACCAACAGGTAGCGCTCACCGGACACGCCCTTGTCCAGCGCGGCGATCGAGCCCTTGGCGACATCCGCTCCGGCGACCCAGGTCACCGGAAAAGCCAGATAGCGCTTGATCTTTCCGCGCATGCCTGCCAACAGCACCCGATTGAAACTGGTGCGGTGCAATGCGCGTTCGACGACCAGACCAGGACCGTAGATCGCCCCGGGGTGGCACGTCAGCACGTCGTCGCCCGCGGCCGCGCGCCGGTGGGCTTCCAGGAAAGCGGCGAGCTTGGTGACGGTGTAGGGGTCGTTGGGTGGGTTTTGCAGAACGGGCGCCTCTTCGAAGTCGAGGCCGGTGCTCAAGTCGAGGAAAGTGGCGGTGCTCAGGGCAACGACCCGACGCATGCCATGGGCTTTCGCTGCATCCAGGACGTTCGTGGTGCCGACTGTGTTGACAGCTTTGAAGTCCTCTAGGTCCTGACTCGCGCCGCCCAGCAGTGCCGCGCAGTGGATCGCCGCCTCGGCGCCCTTGGCCGCGTTGACAACATCGTCGGCCTCGCTGATGTCGCCCTTGACCAGTTCGACGCCGATCTCGGCCAGCGCCGTTGCGTCGTCGGGATTGCGCACCAGGGCGCGGACGTGGTCGCCCCGCTCGATCAGCTGCTCGCAGACGTTGCCGCCGGTCTGACCGGTCGCGCCGGTGACGAAGATCGTGCTGGCCATCGCGGCCTCCCTTGGGTCTTACTACGCGTTACATATCGAACATATTTAGTGAGAACTGTAAACCTTGAAGTGGGATTGTTCTATATTTAAATCCATGACACTCGATCCCTCAAGCGTGCTGCTGACCGACCGCGTCGCTGTTGTCACCGGTGGCGGCGCAGGCATCGGCCGGGGCATCGCGGCAGGGCTGAAGGCATTCGGCGCACGGGTGGCGATCTGGGAGCGCAACCCCGACACGTGCGCGGCCGCCGCCGAGGAGATCGGTGCTCTCGGCATCCCTGTCGACGTCCGGGACAGTGCCGAGGTGGATGCCGCGCTGGCGCAGACCGCTGGCGAGCTCGGGCCGGTGACGATCCTGGTCAATAACGCCGGTGGAGTCTTCTGGTCGGGGATCCTCGACACCACCGAGAACGGGTGGGACGCCCTGTACAAGTCCAACCTGCGCCATGTGTACCTGTGTACGCAGCGGGTGGCCCGCAACCTTGTCGAGCAGAAACTGCCTGGCAGCATCATCAGCGTCACGTCGATCGAGGGTGTCCGCGCCGCACCCGGTTACGCGACCTACGCGGCGGCCAAGGCGGGCGTCATCAACTACACCAAGACCGCCGCGCTCGAACTCGCTCCCTACGGCATCCGGGTCAACGCGCTGGCCCCCGATATCACCCTGACCGAAGGCATCAGGCAGATTGCGCCGCCGGGCTCCGAGCAGCGGTTCGGACTCACGGTTCCGATGGGGCGCGCGGGCCACGTCGACGAAATGGCAGGCGCGGCAGTGTTTCTCGCGTCCGACATGTCCAGCTACATCACTGGTCAAACGATCCACGTCGACGGCGGCACCCATGCCGCCAGCGGCTGGTATCACCACCCGGAGACCGGCGCCTACGCGCTGGGGCCGACAACTCAATAGGGCGAGAAAGAAATTCGTTTAATTCACATCCGCTGATAGCAATAGCGCTTGTGTCGGTAAAGGCTGCAATTATTTAATCGCCCGTCTTCATCGCGACATGCGCCGACATTCCGCCGTCGATCGAAATCATTTGTCCGGTGATGTAGCGGGACTGCTCGGAAGCCAGAAAAACAACGAGTTCTGCAACGTCTTGGGGTTGTCCGACATAGGGCGTCAGCGTGGCGCGGCCCAGGCCGTCGATGATGTCCTCGGACAGGTGCGCGCGCACGGCGTCGGTGAGGATCAATCCGGGCACGATGGTGTTGGCCCGTATGCCTTGCTTGCCTTCGCTAGTCGCCACGTACATCGTCAGGGTGTGCACCCCGGCCTTCGAGACGCCGTAGGCCAGGCGGGTCCGGTCACCCGACAGGGCCGCGCCCGACGACATGTTGACGATCGAGCCGCCGCCGCGTTTCCGCATCTCCGGAATGGCGTATTTGCACATCAGCAGCTGACTTCCGAGATTGACCTGCAACGACCGCTGCCACACGTCGAGCGAAATCTCGGTGACCGTGGTGTCGCGGGACAAGAAGCTGCTGGCGGTCAGCGCCGCGTTGTTGTGCAGGACATCGAGCCGGCCGAACTCTGCCACCGTGGCAGCCACCACGGAGCTGGCCACCTCTTCCTCGGCGAGGTCGCCGCCGAGGGCGATCGCGTGAGCCCCGGTCTGCCGAATCTCGTTGGCGACGTCGTTAGCCTTTGCCTCGTCGATATCGACGACGGCGACGGCCGCGCCTTCGCGGGCCAATTCGTGCGCCGTCGCCGCACCAATCCCGCCGGCACCTCCGGTGACTATCGCGACTTTTCCGGCAAGTCTGGACATCGAGTTCTCCCGCTCGCTTCTTCTCAGTGATGCATAAAAAAGATAGTCTGAATTAATGCCGCGTATTGCACCAATTCCGATGGAAGAGCTCAGCGCACACTCCCGCGAAATCGTCGACGCCGGCGTTGCCGCCGGGCTCTATGCGACGCCGGTGCCCCTGCAGATTTTCGCCTATCGCAGCGCACAGCTCGACCAGGTCAATATGGCCAGAACCCACCTCGGTGCCGGCACGCTGCTCGGCGGCCGGATCCTGGAGTTGCTGCGCATCCGCAGCGCCCAACTCGGCGAGTGCGAACCCTGTAGCCAGTCGCGCAAGCATGACTCGATCACTGATGAGGACGTCGTCTGCCTGCTGGCACCGGGCCATGGCACGCTGACGCCGCAGGAGCAGATGGCCGTCGAGTTCATCGACCTGCTCTCCGCCGATCATCACGCCATGGACGACGAGTTCTACCAGCGGTTGGGCGAGCATTTCACCGCCGCACAGATCATCGAGCTGGGGTTCACCTGCGCGGGCGTGATGGGATTGCACCGCTTCATCCACACCCTCAATGTGTACGGCGACTCCGCGCCCGTCATCGAATACGGCCGGGATCAGGTCGACAGCGCTAAGCCGGTGTGAGGGTGCCAAGTCGATCCTTCAACGATGCCAACGCATTCCAT
>NZ_JBVAXR010000009.1:0-150857 GCF_055419445.1 Mycobacterium sp. IDUB_19
ACGGCGCCGTCGAGTCCTACGACGCGGGGCCCGTCGATACTCCCCTGCTGGACGAGACGATCGGGGCGAATTTCGAGCGCACCGCGCTGAGGTACCCGAACGCCGAGGCTCTTGTCGATGTGGCCGGCGGCAGGCGTTGGACCTACACCGAACTCAACGCCGAAATCGACTGTCTGGCCCGTGCATTGATGGCCATCGGCATCCAGCGCGGGGACAGAGTCGGAATTTGGTCCCCCAACTGCCCGGAATGGATCATCCTCCAGTACGCCACGGCCAAGGTCGGCGCGATTCTCGTCTCGGTCAATCCCGCGTATCGCACTCATGAGTTGTCACATGTGTTGCGCGATTCGGATACTCGACTCTTGGTGTCGGCGACGACCTTCAAGACCTCCGACTATCGCCGGATGATCGAAGAGGTACGTTCCGAGGTCCCGGGGTTGGTCGACGTCGTATTCCTGGGTACCGACGATTGGCAGCGACTGCGGCAGCATGCCGATGAGGTAACGGGTGACGAATTGCGCTGCCGGCTAGCCGCGTTGAATCCATCGGACCCGATCAACATCCAATACACCTCGGGCACAACGGGTTCCCCGAAAGGGGCCGTCCTGTCACACCGGAACATCCTCAACAACGGGTTCTTCGTCACCGAATGCATCAGGCTCGGGCCCGGGGACCGCCTGTGCATCCCGGTGCCCTTCTATCACTGCTTCGGCATGGTGATGGGCAACTTGGGTGCCACCACGCACGGAGCCACCATGGTGATTCCGGCTGCCGGGTTCGATGCCGCCGCGACGCTGGAAGCGATCGAATCCGAGCGCTGCACCGGCCTCTACGGTGTGCCCACGATGTTCATTGCGATGCTCGGCCATCACGACCTCGCCGGCCGCGACGTGTCGTCATTGCGGACCGGGATCATGGCAGGTGCTGCGTGTCCGGTGGAGGTGATGAGGCGCTGCGTCGACGAACTGAACATGGCGGAGCTGTCCATCGCCTATGGCATGACGGAGACATCCCCGGTGTCCTGCCAGACCCTGATCGACGACGACCTGGCGCACCGGACAGCCACCGTGGGCCGGGCTCATCCGCACGTCCAGATCAAGGTGATCGACGCCGGCACCGGCGAGATCGTCAAGCGCGGTCAGCCGGGTGAACTATGCACTCGTGGCTACTCGGTGATGTTGGGTTACTGGCACGACGACGACAAAACCCGCGAGGTCATCGATCACGACGGCTGGATGCACACCGGCGATCTGGCGGTGATGCAAGACGACGGCTATTGCGCAGTTGTCGGGCGCATCAAGGATGTCGTCATCCGGGGCGGCGAGAACCTCTATCCGCGCGAGATCGAGGACTTTCTGCACAGCCACCCCGACATCGATGACGTGCAGGTCGTCGGCGTTCCCGACGCCAAGTACGGCGAGGAAGTCTGCGCCTGGATCAAAATGCGGCCAGACAGTCGGCCGTTGGACGCCGAAGCCGTCCGGACCTTCTGCGCCGGGAAGCTCGCGCACTACAAGATTCCCCGTTATGTCCACATCGTCGACGAGTTCCCGATGACCGTCACCGGAAAGGTGCGCAAAGTCGACATGCGAGCCGAAACGGTCCGACTGCTTGGGTTATGACCCGAAGGTCAGCCCAGCGCTGCCAGCGCTGCGTCGTAATCGGGTTCCTCGGCGATCTCGGGCACCAATTGCGCGTACGCAACGTTGCCATCGGCGCCGATCACCACGACCGCCCGGCCGAGTAGCCCGGCCATCGGGCCGTCGGTGATCGTGATGCCGTAGTCCTCGCCGAAGCTGTCGCGGAATGCCGACGCCGTGGTGACGTTCTCGATCCCCTCCGCGCCGCAGAAGCGCTTCTGCGCGAACGGCAGGTCCTTGGATACGTTCACCACGGTCGCGCCCCCTCCGGCGGCACGCTCATTGAATTTCCGCACGCTCGTCGCGCACACCGGGGTATCGATGGACGGAAAGATGTTCAGCAGCACGGACTTACCGCTGAACTGGTCGCTGGTGACCGCGCCCAGATCGGAGCCGGTCAAACTAAAGGCTGGGGCCTTCGATCCGACGGCGGGTAGCTCGCCGACAGTGTTGATCGCATTTCCACGCAGGGTTATCTGTGCCATGGACACAGTCTGCCAAGGCCGATCAAACGGCCTGGGGCCAGGTCCGGATGTCCTAATTCGTGGGGTACCAGGCCTAGACGACACGCCCCGGCCCGGCCGACACTGATTCCATGGTTCGCAAGGTCGTCATCGTGGGCTTCCCGGGTGTCCAGGCACTCGATGTGGTCGGGCCGCACGACGTGTTCACCGGCGCTGCGCTGCTGACCGACGGTGGCTACGACGTCGTCGTGGCCTCGGTCGACGGCCAGCCGATCAGCACCGCGACCGGGCTCGCGTTCGTGGGCACCCCGCTGCCTGACCCGCACGAGCAGATCGACACTGTCGTAGTGCCGGGCGGCGGAGGCGTCGACGGCGCGCGGTCGAATGCTGAGCTCGTGGCCTGGATCAAAGCTGTCGCGGGCACCGCCCGCCGCGTCGTCACCGTCTGCACGGGTGCGTTCCTCGCGGCCGAGGCGGGGCTGCTGGACGGTTGCCGCGCGACCACCCACTGGGCCTTCGCCGAGCGTCTGGCCGATGAGTTCCCCGCTATCGACGTCGACCCCGACCCGATCTTCGTCAGGAGTTCCGACACGGTGTGGACCGCCGCGGGGGTGGCCGCGGGCATCGATCTCGCGCTCTCGCTGGTCGAGGACGACCACGGAACCGAGATCGCGCAGACGGTCGCCCGCTGGATGGTGCTGTATCTGCGTCGCCCCGGCGGGCAGACCCAATTCGCGGCGCCGGTGTGGATACCGCGGGCCAAACGTACCTGCATCCGCGAGGTGCAGGAGGCCATCGAGGCGCAGCCGGGCGCCGCGCACAGCATCGGTGATCTGGCCCGTCGGGCGACGATGAGCCCGCGCCATTTCACCCGGGTGTTCACCGACGAGGTGGGCGAGGCGCCCGGCCACTACGTCGAACGTGTTCGCACCGAAGCCGCGCGCCGCCAGTTGGAACAGACCGACGACACCGTCGTTGCCATCGCGTCGCGGTGTGGCTTCGGCACCGCGGAAACCATGCGCCGCAACTTCATTCGACGTATTGGCGTTTCACCAGATCAATACCGCAAGGCCTTCGCTTAATTGTCGAGGCCTCAGTCAGAAAGGACCGTCCGATGACCCAAATTGCGTTCGTGGCCTATCCCGGATTCACAGCGCTGGACATGATCGGCCCGTATGAGGTGCTGCGCAACCTGCCGGGTGCCGACGTGCGGTTCGTCTGGCATGAACCCGGACCGATCACGGCTGACTCGGGCGTGCTGGTCATCGGCGCCACGCATTCGCTGGCCGAAACCCCTTCGCCCGACCTCATTCTCGTGCCCGGCGGTCCGTCGACTCCGGTGCATGCGCGTGACGAGGTGTTGCTGGACTGGCTGCGTGGAGCTCATCGAACCGCTGGATGGACGGCGTCGGTGTGCTCGGGCTCGGTGATCCTGGCCGCGGCCGGTTTGCTTGAGGGTCGGCGTGCTACGTCGCATTGGTTGGCGCTACCCATGCTGAAGGGATTCGGCGCGATCCCGGTCAATGACGAGCGGGTCGTGCGCCAGGACAACGTCATCACCAGTGCGGGGGTTTCCGCGGGACTCGACCTCGCGTTCTGGCTGGCCGGTGAGATCGGCGGCGAGGGCCGCGCCAAGGCGATCCAGCTCGCGATCGAGTACGACCCGCAGCCACCGTTCGACTCCGGTCACATGTCGAAGGCGTCGGCAACCACGAAAGCTGCTGCCGCCGCGTTGCTCTCCAAAGACAGCGCCAAGCCGGCCAATCTCAAGGCAACGACGCTGATCGCCTGGGAGAAGGCGCTGTCGGCGGTCCGGTCACGCCGCCGGAAACGACAGCCGGACCTCTCGTCGGCCTAGCTCGGGTTGGGTTGCAAGAAGTCGGTTGACGCGAACTGCCCGCCGGCCTGCATCCAGGCGGCGACAGCGCCTGGCGCATCGCGGTTGGGGTTGTAGATGTCCTCCTCACTGGAGAACAGCCCGTTGCCGGCGTACACCAGGCGAGTCCAGTTCGGGAACCAGAACGGCTCCCCGTTCGGGTCGGTCGGGTGGTCGAGCAGATTCTTGATCATGATGACGACGGCGTCATTGTCGTCGTCGTAGGCGATCCAGTCGCTGGGAAAGCGCATGTGCGGAAACGGTGCCATGACGGCAACGATCCATTCCCGCACCGCCTCGCGGCCGTGAAAGACCCCGTAATGGTGTTCGATGTAGACAACGTCCTCAGTGAATAAATCCGCAAAAGGCGCCCAGTCGCCAGAAGCGCTGCACCCTTCCGCCACAGTTGTGTAGTGCTCGACGGCTTGCTCGATTTCGGCCCTGCTGAAGTTGCCCATAGCCGACACACTAGAACGTGTTCTGGTTTTTGGTGGCTCGTCTGGATAGGGATATCGAATGAGCGTATTGGACTTGTTTGACTTGCACGGCAGGACGGCTCTGGTGACCGGGGCGTCCAGCGGCATCGGCAAAAAGGTGGCAGAGGCATACCTGCAAGCGGGTGCCCAAGTGGCCATCGCGGCACGGCATTTCGAGGTCTTGGAAACGGTCGCCGCCGAGCTCGCCTCGGCCGGTGGCAGGGTCATTCCGATCGGTTGTGACGTGACCCGACCCGATCAGGTGAACCGAATGGTCGACCAAGTGATCGCGGAGTTGGGCGGTCTCGACATCGCCGTCTGCAACGCGGGGATCATCAATCTGAAAGCGATGCTGGACATGTCGCCGGAGGAATTCCAGGCCATCCAGGACACCAATGTGACCGGCGTATTCCTCACCGCGCAGGCGGCGGCCCGGGCAATGGTCGCCCAGGGCCGCGGCGGCGCCATCATCAACACCGCCTCGATGTCGGGACACATCATCAACGTCCCGCAACAGGCGGGCCATTACTGCACCTCCAAGGCCGCCGTCATCCACCTGACCAAGGCGATGGCCGTGGAGCTCGCGCCGCACAACATCCGGGTGAACAGCGTCAGCCCGGGCTACATCCTCACCGAGCTCGTCGAACCGATGGCGGATTATCACCGGCTGTGGGAGCCGAAGATTCCGCTCGGCCGCATCGGCCGGCCGGAGGAACTCACCGGCCTGTACGTCTACCTGGCCAGCGACGCGTCCAGCTACATGACCGGCTCCGACGTCGTCATCGACGGCGGTTACACGATCCTGTGAGATCGCGGCCGCCTCACTGAACCGGGCAGGGGCGGCCGAAGCGGGTTCGTACACCGGGCGAGAAGAGGGCGCGCAGGCGATCGCCGGCCGGCCGCACCGCACCGGCGTCGACCAGTTCGTCACTCAGCTCGACTATTGCCGCCGCGCGCAACGGCCACCGTCCATGCTCGTTCGGCACCCACCAGGTGCGGCCGGCCGATTCGGTGTGAGCGCCCCAACGCGCGGTGAGCCAGATCTCCAGCGGCGTCGGCTCCACCGCGTCGCCGATGGCGACGGTCAGCCGGCTGCACAGGCCGCGGCGCGGCCACCGGCGCACGCTGTAATACGAGATGTGGTCACCATCGCGCGTCATCCGCATCTTCGCCCAGGTGTAGGGGACGCCGAGGCCGATCCGGGTGACGGGTACGACGGCCAGGCGAGCTGTTTCCAGCGACCGGAACAGGACCCCGTGCCGGCCGGCGTCGTCGATCGAATACAGCCGGACGTTGGTCTCCAGGAAGCTGCCGAAGTACGGAAGCGGAAGCGTGGTACCGAGTTTGGTGCTCGTCATCATGAACGGGACCAATGCCACGTAGGTCAGCCCGTCGGCGAAAACGTCGGGACGCGTCCCGGGCGGGTACAGGTGCGCGACGGTGTCGGGTTGTACCGGCCAGTGGATGAACGTCAGGTCGCTCCACTGCTGGTCGAAGGTGACCGGGCCGGGCAGGGGTGGCGGAGTGACGGGATAGCCGGCGAGCACCCCATCGGGTTGGGCCGGCTGGCCGGGCATCGTCATCTCGTCATGGTGGCACGCCCGCGCGACTTATCCCTCGATCTCACCGGAGATCCCGCGTTCGATGCTGGCCTGTGTGCTGGCGGGCAATACGATCAGGCCATCGAGTTCTTTACGGGCCGACTCGTAGGCATTCCGACGCTCTTGCGGCGCGGCGGCGGAGTCCGACGCCATTCTCAACAGACTCTGGGCGCGAGCAAACCGCTGCTGTTCGTCACGTGAGAAGTCGTTGCGCCGCCTGCGTATCGCCTCCGCCTCGGCGATGTTGAACGCGGTCACGTAATCCTCCACGGCGACTTGATATTTGGTGGCGGCTTCGCGGTCGTCGAGGAGATCTTCGGCCTTGATGGGCCGCAACAGGTCGGCCCGGAGCTTGGCTTTGTGAAAGGCGGCGGTGAGCGGATCGCGCAGATCCGTCATCACCGGGAAGTCGAGCAGCTTGGCAAAGTCGAGCTCGTAGGCCAGCCAGCGTGTGTCGGTGCGGCTGTGCTCATCCAAGATCCGTCGCACCGATTGCCATTGGGCGGCTGAGGCGTTGGCGATGGGCTCGGGCGGCGCGGCCGCGGGCTCCATTGCTTCGGAGGCTCGGCGTTTGTTGGCACCGAAGGCGCGTACCGCACCGATGGCCAGACCTACCAGTGGCAGCAGCAGAATCAGGAATTCCGCCAGCCGGATGAGTAGACCCATATGGCCAGAATGCCACCCGGAATCGTTGCACCGGGTGGTTAACGCGCGCCCAGCGTGCCATCGAGGTACTGGGTGCGGCAGGCCAGGCGAGCCAGCTTCCCACTGGTGGTGCGGGGAATGGCGCCGGCCGGCAGCAGGCGCACGTCGGATGCGGTGAGACCGTGCCGGTGTAGTACCGCGGCCTTGATCGCCTCGATTGCCGGCTGCGGGTCGTCGCGGCTGGTGCCCGCCGCGCGTTCGGCGATGATCACCAAGGTGGCGTCGGAGTCCGGCACCTCGTTGCCCGGCACCGAGAATGCCGTCACATATCCGCGCCGTACCATCGGCGACGCCTCGGCGACGGTGGCTTCGATGTCCTGCGGATAGTGGTTGCGGCCGCCGATGATCACCAGATCCGCGATACGGCCGGCGATGTAGATCTCGCCGTCGAGATAGACGCCCAAGTCGCCGGTTCGCAGCCACGGGCTTTCGGCCGCCGAGCCTTCGGCGCGGCTGCTGTGCGCCAGCCGCGATTGCAGCCGTGCGTGGAATGCCCGCTCGGTTTCTTCGGGGCGTCCCCAATAGCCCCGGCCAACGTTGTCGCCCTGCAACCAGACTTCGCCGACCGCGCCGTCGGTTAGCTCGGCAGCTGTATCGGGGTCGACGATCACGGCCCGCAGACTGCGAGCGATCCGGCCGCACGACACCTGGGGCACGGCACTGGGGGCATCCGCTCCGACGCGCACCGCGCGGCCCGCGCCCAGCTGTTCTCGGTCCAGGTAGACGACCTTCGCCTCGGCGCTCGGTTCGATCGTTGCGATCAACAGCGTCGCCTCCGCGATCCCGTACGAGGGCTTGAATGCCGTGCGCGGCAACCCATAGGGGGCGAACGCTTTGTTGAACGTCGCGATGGCCTCGATGCTGACCGGCTCGGAGCCGATGATCAGCACGACATTGCTCAGGTCGATGTCGTCGCCCGCCGCGGGCAGGCCGCGCTGTGCCGTCCACTCGTAGGCGAAGTTGGGCGCGGCGGTGACGACGTTGCCTTGCCTCGACGCCGCCGACAACGCCTGAATCCATCGCTGCGGCCGACGCACAAACGCGGTCGGCGACATCAGGGTGGAATGGCCGCCGTACACCGCGGGAAAGCCGATCATCGACAGCCCCATGTCGTGGTAGAGCGGCAACCAGCTCACGCCGTGGGTGTTCCGGTTCAGCAGATCGATCGACAGAATCATCTGCGTCAGGTTGACGCCCACTGCCCGGTGCGTAATCTCCACGCCAACTGGCGGCCGGGTCGAACCCGACGTGTATTGCAAGTGGGAAACCCGGTCGACATCCAGCTCCACGGGGACGAACGAGTCCCCCGCCGAGTCGGGGATCTGATCGATCACGACGACATGCGGCTTCCGCAGCTGCGTGCCATGCATCAGAAACTCTTCCACCGCGCCCTTCGCCGCCGCGGTCGTCAGCACCACGGTCGGCTCGGAATCGCGAAGCGCCGTCTCCAGACGCTCGGCATGACCCGGCAGTTCGGGCGCGAACAACGGCACCGCGATGGTTCCCGCCTTGACCGCGGCGTAGAAGCCGGCGACGTAGTCGATGCCTTGCGGCGCAAGGATCGCCACTCGATCGCCCTCGCCCGCGAGCCGCTGGATGCGCGCGGCGATGGCTTGCAATCGGACACCCAGTTGGGCCCACGTGACTTCGAGCGCGTGTCCTTCGGTGCGGGCGTAGTCCAGGTAGCGATACGCCACGGAATCACCGACATTTGTGATGTTGCGCTCGATCAGCGAAATCAGTGTGGTTCCCGGCGGCAAAGAGACGTTGCCGTCGGCGTCCAGGCAATCCTCTATTCGTAGCAGGCCTTTTGGAGCCACGGAGTCCTGTCGGGAACCATCATCCATATCCGCAGTCTAGGTGCGCTCCGAGACTGCCCTCCGGGTCGAGTCTTCGGCTAGAGTCCGAGCCGAGACCGTCGCGGGGGCGTAGAAGGAGCAACAGTGGATGCTCGCGACCAGCACCCCGTGACCCGCGACGACGCCCTGGCTCGAGTGCTCGACTACCGCACGCGCGGGCGGGCGAGAGCGATACCGGTACGGGCGGGCCTCGCGGTCCTCGGTGGCGTGCTGCTCGTCGCTTCCATTCCGCTCACCGTGTTGCTCCCCGAGTTCGGCATCCCGGCGCTACTGATCGCCTTTCGGCTCCTGGCGGTCGAAGCCCTTTGGGCGGCGCGCGCCTATGCCTGGACCGATTGGCGCTTTGCCCAAATGCAGCACTGGTTCCATCGCCAATCCCGCGTTGTTCGCGCCGTCATCGTCACGGTTCTGATTCTGCTGGCGGTGGCAATAGTCGTTGTCTTTATCTACGAGTTCGTCTAAAGCCATGTGCCGGTAACCAATCTAGAGTTACCTGAGCGATTCCACTATTCAACGCGACGACCACGCGGGCGCATCATCGCGGTAAAGGCGGGCAATGACGACCACAAAAGACGAACATGTCGGACGTCGCGGCTTCATGCAGCGCCTCACCATGCTCTGCGTTCGGTATGTCGAACGCTTGATGCCAGACCCGTATTTGTTCGCGATCGTCCTGACCCTGATCGTGGTCGCACTCGTCGCGGGGTTCGTCCGGGACGCGACGCCCGCCGGCGTGCTGAAAGCCTGGTATGGCGGAGTGTGGGGATCGCAGAATATCTTCACCTTCGCGTTCCAGATGGTGCTCGTATTGGTCACCGGTTACACACTGGCCGAGGCGCCAATCGTGAAACGGGCCATCATGGGCCTCGCGAGTAAGCCGACGAATCAGGTTCAGGGAGCCTTGCTGTGTTTCGGCGTCAGCAGCGTCTTCTCGCTGTTGAACTGGGGTTTGGGTCTGGTGTCCGGCGCGCTGGTTGCGCGTCAGGTCGCAAAACGGCTTCCCGGTGTGCATTTCGGCTACCTGATCGCGACGGGGTTTATGGGTTACCTCGTGTGGACGCAGGGCCTGTCGTCATCGATCGCGCTGGCCAATACCGATACGACCAGCCCCATCAACGTTATTCACAAGATGACCGGAACGATCGTGCCGTTGAGGTTGACGATCTTCCAGCCCTACAGCTGGGTCGCCGTCGTCGCGATGGTCGCACTTGTCGCCATCACGATCTGGCGGATGGAGCCCGATGAAAGTCTGGAACCCGATCCCGCCGTGTTCGACGAAGAGCCCACGCCCGATACGCCGGAGGGCCCCCGGACATTCGCCGAGCGGCTGGAGAATCTGTGGATCCTCAATGTGCTTGTGTTCGCCGCGGGCATAACGTATTTCGTGCTGAGCGGTTTTGCGCTGAACATCTCGTCGATGATCATGTTGTTCACCGTCACCAGCGCGCTGTTGCACGGTACACCGATTCGATTCATCCGCGCGTTTTCTGGTGCGGCGAAGGTGTCCGGCCCATTACTACTGCAATATCCGTTGTATGGGGGCATCGCCGGTCTGCTGGGTTACCTGCCGCCGGGGTCGGGCAGAGCGCTGCAGACGGTGCTCGCCGAGGCCCTGGTGCGGGGTGCGGATCAGTTCACGCTCCCGTTCCTGACGTTCGTGGGCTCGGTCATCATCTCGCTGTTCGTACCGTCGGGCGGCGGACACTGGGCGGTGCAGGGGCCGATCGCGGTGGGCTCGGCGCTTGCCATCGGCCAACACTCGCCGGCGTACCTTGGGCTGATCTCGATGTCCGTGGCGGTCGGTGAGGGGGTCGCGAACATGGTTCAGCCGTTCTGGCTATTGCCGGTGCTCGCGATCGCAAAGCTCAATGTGCGTCAGGTGATGGGCTTTACGGTGATCGCGTTCCTGATCGGTTTCGCGGTGTCGGGCGCCGCGGTCCTCATCGCACCCCACGTCCTGTGAAGTCTTCGGCCGCAACGCATCTCTCGCCCACCGGGCGGGTGTCCGCCGCGTACCGGCGGATCGCCGAAGCCGACCGGCCCGAGGTCTGGATCACGCTGCGCGATCGCGACGATGTGCTCAGTGACGCCGCTGCCGTCGAACAACGGGTCTGCGCGGGAGAGCGCTTGCCCCTGGCGGGACTATTGGTCGCGGTCAAGGACAACATCGACGTCGTGGGTTTGCCGACCACCGCGGGGTGCGCAGAGTTCGCCTATCAGCCGGCAACCACTGCGGTCGCCGTTGAACGACTCCGCAATGCGGGGGCCGTCGTTCTCGGCAAGACGAACCTCGACCAATTCGGTTGCGGTTTGGTCGGCACCCGCAGTCCCTATGGTGCCGTGCGCAATTCGCACCATCCAGGCTTGGTCTCGGGAGGGTCCAGTTCCGGTTCCGCGGTCGCCGTCGCGCTGGGCATCGCCGATATCGGCATCGGCACCGACACCGCAGGATCGGTTCGGGTCCCCGCCGCGCTCAACGGTCTGGTCGGCATCAAAGCCACCCTCGGGATCATCCCCACCCACGGTGTCGTTCCGGCCTGCGCCAGCTACGACGCGGTCGCCGTCCTCGCCGCGAATCTCGACCTGGCCACCGCCGCCGTCGCCGTGATGGCCGGCCCCGATGTGCACGACCCCGGCAGCCGCCCCTGGCCTGCCGACGTTCGGCTCGCCGCGCCCGGCGCTCCCCGGCTGGCAATTCCGGAGGCCGCGAACCTCACGGCACTCAGTCCCGGCTACCGCTACGCGTTCGAGCAGTCCGTGCGTCTTGCCACGGATGCCGGGCTGAGCGTCAAACCGATCGATATCTCGGTTCTGCTGGACGCGGCTTTGCTGCTCTATGACGGCGCACTCGTCGCTGAACGATACGCAGCAGTCGGAGAGTTTCTTGACACCGCACCAGCAAGCGCCGATCCCGTGGTTTCGTCGATCATCACCGCGGCCCGCGCGGTCACCGGCCCCGCGTTCGCCGCCGACCTGGACGCATTGGCACGCGCGCGGGTCCACGCCGGGTGCCTCCTCGACGGTTTCGATGCGTTGCTGTTGCCCACCACCACCGAACATCCGACGTTGAGCGAGGTCGATGCCGATCCCGTCGGTATCAACCGCCGGATGGGGACCTACACCAATTTCTGCAATCTGCTCGACATGGCCGCGGTCACCGTTCCCAGTGCGCCGACACAAGCGGGCACTCCGTTCGGGGTGACGATCGTCGTCCCCGCCTTCCACGATCAAATCGCTGCCGACATCGGGGCACGATTGACCGGCACATCCTCCACTCTGTTGACCCGAACCGGCGTCGACCTGGCGGTGTTCGGCCCCCATCTACGTGGACACAAACTGCACTGGCAACTCGAGCAACTCGGCGCCCGGTTCGCCGGGCAGATCTGGACGACCGAAGGCCACCCGGGCGAATTGTTCCGGATCTCCGAAGCCGGCCTCGGGCGCTTCCTGTCGGCCCTGACCAACGTCGAACTCGAGGACGGCCGCACCGTCATCGGTGTGACGGCCGATGACTGATTGCCTCGAAAAGCGTTAGATCCGAGGCGGGCGCGACCTAATGTCCACCGGCCGGCCTCGGGGTCAGTGGCTCTCGCGGTAGGGTACGCGGCTATGTCTGGTCGCAAGTTTTCGTTCGAGGTCAACCGGACCAGTAGTGCGCCCGCCGCGACGGTGTTCGGGCTTCTGGCCGACGGCGCCAACTGGTCGAGCTGGGCCAAGCCGGTGGTCGTCAGTTCGAGTTGGGCCCGCCAAGGCGATCCGGCACCGGGCGGTGTCGGGGCGATTCGCAAAATCGGAGTGTGGCCAATCCTGGCGCAGGAGGAGATCGTCGAGTACGAGCAGGACCGTCGGCAGGTCTACAAGGTGCTTGCGCCTCCGTCCCCGGCAAAGGACTACTTCGGCGAGGTGGTCTTGACCCCGAATGCGGCAGGCGGTACCGACATCCGCTGGTCGGGCTCGTTCGTCGAGGGGGTTCGCGGGACCGGGCCGGCGACGCGGGCCGCGCTGGGTGGGGCGGTCAAGCTTCTCGCGGATCGACTGGTGAAGACGGCCGACCGCGAATCGAGCCGCTGACCCACTCCGTTTTTTCGTTGACTATCAAGCTGTTTCACCTAGCGCATGACGGCCGCACGAAGCGGCCGCCATGCTTCCGGCAGGACTAGGGGCCGGGGTGTTCCTCGACCCATTGGCCCTGTTGCTCAGCTTGCTGAGCCTGCTGTTGGGCCGCTTCGTTTTGTTGTTCGGCCTGCTGCTGGGCCTGTTGCATCTGCTGCAGCGCCTGCTGCTCCTGTTGTTGAGCTTGATCGTCGCCGTTATCGGTGGCGAAGCCACCACGCCCGAGGCCCGGTGGGCTCTGGGGTAACAGCGACTCAATGGCCGTATCGGCCACGCGCACTTGTCCGAGCATTGTGGCCTCGGGGCGCGCCGTGTCGGATAGCGCGAGCATCGCGGCGGCTGCGGCGCCGGCGAAAATCAGTTGAACTATTCGCAATTGCCGGCGACGTGGGCCGGCTGCCTGTATTTGGGGGGTCATCCTTCCGGTTTGCGCCTCATGACTAGCCGGAAGCTAGGTTGCGGCTGTCGCCCGGGTATGAGATCACGCGTTGTCACGCAGCTCGACGGTTATCGAGTCGAACGCGCGTATTAAGATTGACTAAGTGATTGACGTCGTCATCGCGGGTGGCGGTCCCAACGGGCTGATGCTGGCCGGCGAACTGGCCTTGAACGGGATCCGGCCGGTGGTGCTGGAGCGGATGCACGGCCCTAATCCCCTACGGCGGGCCAACGGCGTTATCGGCCAAGGGGTTCGGATCCTGGACCATCGCGGCCTCTACGGCACACTCGCGGGAACAGCGGAGCCACCTGCGCTCAACCCTCGGCCGATGTTTGCCGCTTTCGCGTTGGATCTCGCGCTGATGCCCGAGTCGCAGGTGTTCCTGCTGCCCGTTCAGCAACCCAGGCTTGTTGAGGTCCTTGCGGATCGGGCCAGCGAATACGACGTGGATATTCGTTGGGGTCACGCACTGATCGGTTTCACCCAGGACGCAGCGGGCGTCAGCATGGAAGTCGACGGGCCGGGCGGCGCCTATCAGCTGCGCGCGAAGTACCTCATCGGCGCCGACGGCGGCACCAGCCTGACTCGCAAGTTGGCCGGCATCGATTTCCCCGGGATGTCGTCGTACGACCTGATTGCCCGGATGGGATTCGACGTGCTGCCGCCTGCGGACTGGGTCGACCCGGTCAGCGGCGGGCTGGACATCCCGGGGTTTGGCCGAGTGCCACCGCTGCAGTTCCATCGAGCCGATCAGGGGGTTTTCGCGTACGGCGCGCTCGGCGGCCGCGCCGCGGTGATCGTCTTCGAGCTGGACAGATCGGCTCGCGAGGAACGCGTTGACGATAGCGACGACCAACCGCCGATGAGCCTGCCCGAATTGGAGGCCAGCGCCAAGCGGGTGCTCGGCGCCGACGTACCGCTGCGGCCCGCATCGCCCGACGAACCGCTGGATCTGCGCAGATTTTGCGGGATCAATTCGCGGATCGCGTCGCGGTACCGGGTGGGGCGGGTGATTCTGGTCGGCGACGCTGCGCACGTCCACTCCCCGATGGGTGGACCGGGACTCAACCTGGGCTTGCAAGATGCGGTGAATCTTGGCTGGAAGCTCGCGGCGGTATTGCGCGGGCGCGTTGACCCTGCAGTGCTTGACAGCTACGAAGTAGAGCGCCGGCCCGCTGCCGAGCGGGTCATCATGCACAGCCGGGCGCAACTGGCACTCGTCCGGCCCGGGCCCGAGGTCACCGCGCTGCGGCAGCTCTTTTCGGAGCTACTCACCGATTCCGGTATCGCCCGTCGTCTGAGTGACCTGATATCCGGAGCCGAAAACCGGTACAGCACAGACCCCGACGCGCACCCGCTGACTGGGCACTGGGTGCCCGAGTTCGGCGTGGCCAACGGCGGTGAAACAAAACGCGTTGCCGAGCTGGCCCGCACCGGGCGACCCCTGCTACTCGATCTCACCGAATCGGGCGGAGTGGCGGCCGCGGTGGCGGCTGCCCCGGACCTGCTCACCGTCGCCACCGGATATCCGATTGGCGACGTGGCGGCCACCGCGCTGCTGGTGCGCCCCGATGGCTATGTGGCGTGGGCGTCGTCGGCGGCCGCACCCGGCGTGGACGATCTGGGTGGTCTGCGCGGTGCGCTCGCGCGGTGGTTCGGACTGTGAGCGCTACGTCTTCGCGTTGAGTTCGTCCTGATACTTCTTGGTCATGTGCTCGACGGCCTGATTCTGTGACTCCGCGAGCCCTTCCCGGGCTTCGCTGGCGCGCGCGGCCGCATCCAGTGTCGGCTGCGCCTGACCCTGGAAGTGCGGCATCACTTCGGCGGCGAACAACTCGGCCGACCGTTTGGTGGCCGCGGGATTGGCCCACTCGTGGCCCATCTGCAGCATGCAGCCGAACCCGCCGGACTGATCCCACATCCGCTGCACCTGCGCCCGCGCCCGCTCCGGCGTGCCGATCACACCCGCGCCGTTCTCGTTGATGACGTCGATCATTTCGTCGATCTGTTCTCCCGGCATGGTCATCTGCGGGAACGCGGCCACCTTCTGGAAGTACCGGAACCAGGGCTCGAGGCCGAACTTCACGTCCTCGCGGGCTTGCTCGTCGGTTTCGGCGATGTGGAACGGCCCGACCAGGCTCCAGTTCCGGCGATCGACCTTGGTGCCGAACACCGCAGCGCGTTCTTCGACGATGTCCCAGTGATACTGCAGCGCGTTGAAGCCCTCGATGGTCAGGGTCGCCCCGATGGACAGCAGGCCGATGCCATGCTTGCCGGCCAGCCGGGCTCCGGTCGGCGAGGCGACTGCGGCGACCGCCAGCGGGATGCCGTCTTCGGAGTAGGGCTTCAGTTGCAGCTTGGCGTTGTGCAATTCGTGGGTGGGGGTCTTGGCGCTGACCGTTTCGCCCGCCAACAGCCGGACCACGATGTCAAGGTTGGTTTCCAATAGCTCACGGGTATCGGTCGGCGTCAGCCCGATCATCGACGAGTCGCTGGGCAGCGACCCCGGCCCCATGCCGCCGATCACGCGACCGTGGGTGAGGTGATCCAGCAGCATCAATCGGTCGGCGACCCACAGCGGGTTGTGGTACGCGAGCGAGATGACTCCGGTGCAGAGCTTGATCCACTTGGTCCGCTCCGCGGCGGCAGCGATGAAGACCTCAGGCGAACTGATGATTTCGCTGCCGGCCGAGTGATGCTCGCCGATCCACGCTTCGTCGAAGCCCAGGGCATCAAGGTGTTCGACGAACTCTAGATCCCGCTGCAACGCCAGCGTCGGGTTGGTGCCAGCGCGGTGGAATGGCGCGATGAAATATCCAAACCTGAGCTTCGCCATTGAAGGTCTCCTTGCAGTCGCGTTGCGGAGAACCATAACTCAGGCCGGCAAGCCTCAGGGAGGATCAGCGGCCTTGACGTCGTCGATTGTCTCGACCGCGATATTGCTCAGCCGAGGGGGCCAGACCTACCTGGCCCCCTCGGCTACCGCGAGCAAGTCTTAGTGGTGCAAGGGCGCGATCAGCTGTGGCCGCAGATGTTGCCGACGCAGCCACCGCCGCCGCCGGGTCCGCCACCACCGCCGCCGACGCCCGGGATGCTGCCGCTACCGCCGCCGGGTCCGCCACCACCGGTGGGGCCGCCGGGAACGCTGCCACCGCCGCCGCCGGGTCCGCCACCACCGGTGGGGCCGCCGGGAACGCTGCCACCGCCGCCGCCCGGTCCGCCACCGCCAGTGGGGCCACCGGTATCCGGGGCCGCGGACGGCGCGACGCTGGACGTCGAAGTGGTTGTCGTGGTTGTCGTTGTGCTGCTGCTGGGTGCCTTATTGCCGCCGCCGCACCCGACCGCCAACACGAGCATGGCCGCACCGCCGAAAACCGCAGCCGCCGTCCGAGCTTCCGATCTCATCAGACTCCCCACTCTCTACGACTCTTCTGCAAACTCATTGGTTGTTACCCGCTCACGTCGCCCGCAAACCGCATGGATCGGGCCGGACATGACGATGGCCCATCTCGGGGCGGAGATGGGCCATCGATGGGCCGGCCTTGGGCGCTCGGCGGCCTAGCAGTTGAGTCCGGAGATGCAGGCGGTGAGGACGGCCGTGTGGACGCTGCCCGCGGATGCTGCGTTCGCCGGCGCGACGGTCGACAAAGCGTGACTTGGCGGTGCCGGCGCCGGGGCGACGGGGCCGGCACCGAGACCGCCGAAGGCGACGGCGAAAGCGAGTGCGGCGGCTCCGCTGAACGTGGTGACCGTCATCTTGGTCTGGGACTTCACCGGTCTGTCCTCTCTATCGGGGTCCATCAGGGGCATAAGTCGCTTGACAGCTAAATGCTACACCTATGCAATAGTTGCTGGAGGACAACGTTCACCTAGGGATCTGTAGTGTGATGACTTTGATGCTTTGGGGTCCGGGGATTCATGGGCCCACCGGGCATGTCTAGGCGGTAGAGAAACCCCGCCCCGGCGGGCGATGCCATTGGCCCGCACGAGGGATGGCGGACTCCGACTGCTGCGTTGATGCCGCGATCGGCAAACTCGCGAACCGCCGCACGACGGCTTCACGAGGTGCCCCATTGGGGCGCGGCAAGCCACGATGTCACGAAAGATGAAGTCTACCAAGCAGTTTCGCGACTGATTGGCCCGGAAAACTAGTCTTCCTTGGTGATCAGCTTCCGCAGTGCCACCCGATCGGGCTTGAGCAGTTCGGTGATTCGCGGCTTGTTCACCTCGGCGACGATGATCTCGCCGACCTCCGGGTAGACCTCGCTGAAGATGCCGTGGGACTTCATCTTCTCGGTCTGATAGAGGTTGTCCTCGGTCGGCGTCACGTAGTACACCGCGTCGGCCTTGAAGCGGTGCACCAGCCAGAGGTGTATCAGGGTCATGAGTCGCTTCTGGCGCAGCTTCTCGCCGAAGGTGTTCTGATCGCGCACCTGAAGGATGCTGCGGCCGTGACGGTCTTTGATCGGGTCGACGACGACGTTGGCGAGCTGCTCCTCACCGCTGCCGTAGATCCCGAGTTCGAGCACATCCGAGCCGGCGCGGCGGGGCCGCAGCGTGACACGGAGTTTCTCGCCGATCTGGTAGTGCTCGCTCCACAGCGCCAGCCACTCCTCCAGCAGCTTCTTGGGCACCTCGGTCTGCACCAGGTGCTGGTGCTGGGTCGAGCCCTTGCCCATCGCCTTCGTGGTTGCGGTGCGCCCCGACGAAGCGGCCAGCGCGGCGTCGCTGCGCGGGCCGCCAACCAAAGTCTGCGGCGTCCGGTAGGGCGACTCGACCAGGCGCATCTTGCGCTGCAGGCGAGCCAAGGCCAGCATGCCGTCTTGCCTGAGGTTGGTGGCGAACTCCTCGGCGGCGACGCCGTCGATCTGATGCCCGCCGTAGGTGATGAAGTTGAAGACGAAGCCCATCTTGCCGAGCTCTTCGGGAAAACGCTTCATCTCCTCGTCGGTCATTCCGGTGGTGTCCCAGTTGAACGACGGCGACAGGTTGTAGGCCAGCATCTGGTCAGGGAACTCGGCGTGAATCGCGTCGGCGAATTCTTTGGCGTCGGCCAGATCTGCGGTCTTCGTCTCCATCCAGAGGATGTCGGCGAACGGCGCGGCCGCGAGCGACTTGGCGATCGCATACGGAATGCCCCCGCGGACCTGGTAATAGCCTTCGGGGGTTCTGGCCAGCTCCGGGCTCCACGGCGGGTCGGTGCCCAACTCCCTCGCCTTTTCCCGGGCCGCGTACTGCGACGTCCGCCCGGCGAACTGCCGCCACTCATCGGGGCTCATGCTCGCCGGCTCGCCTTCGCTCTCACCGAACGTCAGCACTTCCGCCACGGCATCGCTGTAGGTCATCAGCCCGGCGTCGTCTTCCCATGCGGCGATGAACCGAGACTCGACCTGGTCGAAAAGGTCGTCGATCGCATCCTTTCCGTTCTCCCGCCAGGTGTTGACGGCGTCGGCGACGAGGCCGAGGATGCCTTGGCGCTCAAGCCACGCGCTGGCGATGCCGTACTCGGCATCGGCGAGCGCATACAAACGATGACCGTTGAGCTGCTTGACGCCCAGCTCGTAGAAGCGCCTCATCAGCGCCAGGAAACACGACTTGTACGACGGGATGCCCAAGTTGGTAGCCCCTAGCAGGAACGGCTGGTCGCGCTCGTCGGAGTTGCTGTCGATCAGGTTGGCCGCCTCGGCGTCGGTGCGCGCGACGATGATGCCCGGCACCCGCATGACGTCGAGTTGGAAGCGTGCGGCATTGAGGCGCTTGATCTGTTCGTCGGACGGAACCAGAACCTTGCCGCCCTGATGACCGCACTTCTTGGTACCCGGACGCTGGTCTTCGATGTGGTAGCCGGGAACGCCGACTTCGGCGAAGCGGCGGATCAGGTTGCGCACGTGCGGATCACCGCCGTGACCGGTGTCGGCATCGGCAATGATGAACGGCCGAAAGTCATACTGCTTGGCCGTGGCGCGCTGCTGCTCGCTCATCTGCAGCCACTGGTAGTGCTGGTTGCGGTCCGCGGTGAGAAGCGCGCGCACTAGCACCGCGGCATCTTCGGGCACCTGGCTCAGTGGATAACTGGCGAGGTCGGGCCCGGGATCCTCGGTCGTGGACCCCTTGGCGGAAGTTGCCCAACCGCCGAGGTAGATCCCCTCGATGCCCATCCGCTTCATACTCACTGCCTGTCCGGGTGAGTACGGCCCGAAGGTCGTGATGCTCTTCTTCGACGCGAAAAGTTCGCGTAGGTGGGGATAGAACGCCCTTGCCGCTTCCCGGGCCACGGTGTAGTCGGTCGGTATCGTGCCGCGTTGCTCTACTACCTGGCGGGCCGTATAGAGGCGAATAATCCCGGCAAAGCGTGGGTCGTCGAAGTATCGCTGCGTGGCGGCGACGTCTTGTTCGAACGGGGCGGGGACCTCGGTGTCCGCGTCGATGATGGCCATGGCCTTACGCTCCTCTGTCAGCAGGATTCCGCTGACCGTGAGTCTAGCCCCGGACCCGCTATTTCAATCATGATTAATTGACCGGTTACCGAGCCGGGCCAAACCCGTTGCCGCACCCCGTACTCCAGGGTCATAGATCACCGAAGCGCGGGCCCGGGCCCGCCGGGTCCCGTTATTGCGGACTCTCTAAGAGATTGCGGTGCAATGCTTTTCGACGGGACCGTCGCCGCCATGCTCGTTCGGACGGCGGAATGGGACACCATCCGGCAAACTGCATAGACGGGTAAATGAAAAGAAATCCACCTCGGCCAGCAAACTTCGAGTAAGGTCGTTCCGGTGCAGACGGAATTGCGCTACGAGCGTTGGTATGTGCTGCTATCCACGCCGCTGGGTCTCGGGCCCAAAAGCAGCGAGGTGCGGGTCGAAGACGGGACTCTGCACGTAAAGATGGGCTGGGCGTTTGAAGCCCATATCCCGGTCGCGTCGATCGTTCGCGCCGCAGCGAGCGATGAGCGTGCATTCACCGCGGGCGTTCACTACTCAAACGGTCGCTGGCTGGTCAACGGCTCGCGCAAAGGACTGGTGGCGTTGACGATCGAGCCTCCGGTACAGGCGAAAGTCCCACTGACGTCAACGACGCTGCGCTCGTTGGTACTCAGCGTGACCGATCCGGACGCGCTCATCGCCGCGTGCACAGTCGCGGCCGGTTAACCCGAACGTCGTTGTAACCAAGCCCGCTGGCGGCGGATGAACTCCGCGTCGACAATCTTCCCGTGACCCGGGACGTAGATCGCTGCGCGCCCGCCGATCGCCCGCACCCGATCAAGCGTTGCGGGCCAGGCAGCCACGTCGGAGTCGGCGTCGATGAACGGGTCGGCAGACTCTTCAACGAGGTCACCGGTGAATATCACGACTCGGTCATCGTCATGGTCCAACCCGGGCACAACCACGACCAAGTCCGACGTGGTGTGCCCGCGGCCCGGGTGAGTGATCCGCACCTCGCGGTCGCCCAGATCGACAACGGCGTCGTAGATCCCGCGCTGTGGCGGCCGCAACGCCGCGATCGCCCGGTCGATCTCGGCGGCGTCCGCGCCATAGCTGAGTGCATGCTCCCGAATCTGGTCGTGGGCCGACGACAGGTAATCGACAACCTCCGGCGCGCAGTAGATCGCGGCCCCGGCGAACCGCGACGAACCCAGGACATGGTCGAAGTGCTTGTGCGTCAACACGATATGGGTGACCGGAACTCCGGCGAGCTGTCGGACATCCTCGTCGATCGCGGCCGCCTCGGTCAGCGTTGTGCCGGTGTCGACGAGTAAGGCTCCAGCGCTTCCGCGCACCAGGCCAATTGTGACGTCGCAGAACGGAAGCCGGCAGCGATGCACGCTAGGGGTCAGCCGCTCCCAGGCGAATCGCATAACAGAAGGTAGCGCGTGGACCAATGTGTCGGGAATAGTTGACATGTCGGGAATTTCCGACATATAGTGCCGACGTGGCGACTTCGGACCGCGTCTTTCTCGCCCTGGCGAATCCGGTGCGGCGGGAGCTGTTGGAGATTCTGACGCGCCAGCAACTATCCGCCGGGGAACTCAGTGACCGGTTCGAGCTCAGTCGCCCCGCCGTCGCCGAGCATCTCAAGGTGCTACGTGACGCCGGGCTGGTTGCCGACGAGCCGCAAGGCCGCCGCCGCATCTACCGCCTGACCGCGGAACCACTCGCCGAACTCGGCGAGTGGCTGCACCCCTTCGAAAAGTTCTGGCGCGGACGGCTGGCCGCGCTCGCCGACGTAGCAGAGGAGCTGAAATGAATCAGACGTCATCACCTGCGACGATCACGGTCGACCAATTCGTGGCCGCGCCGCCGGAGACGGTGTGGCGGTTGCTGACCGAACCCGAGCTGATGCGGCTCTGGTGGGCCGAGGGGCAAGTGGCCGCGGTCGTCGGCCACCAGTTCGTCCTCGACATGCCCGGCTACGGCAAGCAACTCTGCAAGGTGCTCGAGGTCGATGCACCGCACCGTTTCGTCTACACCTTCACCCCAGCTTGGACGCTCACCTGGCGCCTGGAACCCGACGGTGCCGGTGCCCGAGTGTTCTTGGAGCACAGTGGCTTTGACCTGGATGACACCAGGATGGCTCAGGCCTTCGACCGCATGGGTTCCGGGTGGCGCGATGTGGTACTCCCCCGCCTTGCTGAGGCGGCGGCACAAACGTAGAGAAAGGATCGAGATGCGCGCAGTCGTCATCACCAAGCACGGGGATCCGTCGGTCTTGCAGGTGCAGGAGCGCCCCGACCCGTCCCCGCCGGGCCCGGGTCAGCTGCAGGTCGCGGTCCGTGCCGCTGGGGTGAACTTCGCCGATCACCTCGCCCGCGTCGGGATGTATCCCGACGCGCCGAAACTTCCGGCGATCGTTGGCTACGAAGTTGCCGGGACCGTCACGGCCGTCGGCGACGGCGTCGACCCGAACCGGGTCGGCGAACGGGTTTTGGCCGGAACGCGATTCGGCGGCTACGCCGAAATCGTCAACGTTGCCGCCAACGATTCCGTGGTGCTGCCCGACGCGCTGAGCTTCGAACAGGGCGCCGCCGTCCCGGTCAACTATGCGACGGCGTGGGCGGCGCTACACGGCTATGGCTCGCTGCGCCGCGGCGAGCGGGTGTTGATTCACGCCGCGGCCGGCGGTGTTGGCACCGCGGCCATCCAGTTCGCAAAGGCTGCCGGCGCCGAAGTGCACCGCACCGCGTCGCCGGCCAAGCATCAGAAGCTGGCCGAGTTCGGCGTGGACCGTGCGATCGACTACCGCCGCGACGGCTGGTGGAAGGACGTCGGACCTTACGACCTGATCCTCGATGCCCTCGGCGGAACGTCACTGCGGCGGTCATATGAGTTGCTGCGCCCCGGCGGAAGGCTGGTCGGCTATGGCGTTTCGGCGATGCAGCAGGGCGAGAAGCGCTCGCTACGCAGGGCGGTGCCCCACGCGTTGTCGATGATGCGCGGTTTCAACCTGCTCACCCAGTTGCAGGACTCGAAGGGCGTCATCGGCCTGAACATGCTGCGGTTGTGGGACGACCGCGGCACCCTCGAACCCTGGATCACCCCGTTGACCGAGGGGCTGCACAACGGCACGATCTGCCCCATCGTGCATGCGGCGGTGCCGTTCGCCGAGGCGCCCGAGGCGCACCGGATCCTGGCGGCGCGGGAGAACGTCGGCAAGGTTGTGCTGGTGCCGTGAGTCAATGCGTCGGGCGCTGCGGCGTCGGCTAGGTTCCCAGCATGGCTGTCTCCGATTCGCGTGAAATCGTCATCGAGGCGACCCCTGACGAGATCATGGAGGTGCTGTTCGATATCGAATCATTGCCCGAATGGTCGTCGGCCCATCAAACGGTCGAAGTCCTCGAGCGCGACGACCAGGGCCGTCCAACCAGATCCCGGCAGGTCGTCAAGATCGCCGGCATCAGCGAGGAACAGGTGCTCGCCTACTCGGTGCACGACGATGGGGTGAGCTGGACGCTGGTAAGCGCCAAACAGCAACGCGCACAAGATGCCCGGTACACGCTCATCCCTGACGGCGACGCCACCCGGCTGCGTTTTGAACTCTCGGTGGACCTCACCGTGCCGCTTCCCGGATTCCTGATCAAAAGAGGAACCAAGGGTCTTATGGACACCGCCACCGAGGGGCTACGCAAGCGCGTGCTCGAAGTCAAGAAGGGCGGCTAGACGGCTATCTTCTTTCGCGGCGGTTAGCGACACTGTTCGGTATGGAACCGACCGCGGCCAGCACACGTCGGCGAACGGGTTTGGCCATCGGCGGGCTGGCATTGGTGCTCGCGGCGGCCGGCTACGGCGGCGCCGGCAGCAGTCAAGCCGCACCCGCCGGTGCGCCACTGACGATCAGTAGTCCGGCGTTCGCCAACGGTGCGCCGATACCGGTGCAATACACCTGCAAGGGGGCCGGCGTCACGCCGCCGTTGACGTGGTCGGCACCGTTGGGGGCGGCACTCGTCGTCGACGATCCCGATGCCGTCAACGGGGTCTACGTCCACTGGATCGTCACCGGAATCCCGTTCGGATCCGGCAGCTCCGCAGCGGGCCAGACTCCCGGCGGCGGGACCACCCTGCCGAACACGTCAGGCCAGGCGGCGTACCAGAGCCCCTGTCCGCCGGCGGGCACCGGCACACACCACTACCGGTTTACCCTCTACCAGCTTCCCAACGACTACCAGCTGCCCGGCGGATTGGCCGGGGTGCAGGCCGCGCAGACGATTGCCGGCGCGGCCACGGCACAGGCGCAGCTGACCGGAACGTTCGGCGGCTGACCTGCTATCGGTCGTCCAGAATCTGGTAGGCCGCGTTGTAGCCGGGAGTAAACGTAATGCCCGGGCCGCCATGGCATCCCGCGCCGCCCAGGTAAAGACCGTCGATCGGAATCGGCATGTCGAGGAAGCCTTTCGGACCGGGACGGTTGGGACCCATCAAATCCGGGTGCAACAGACCGTGGCAGAAGTCTCCGGCTGGTGCGCCGAACATCGTGTTCATGTGGTACGGCGCAAACGTGATATGACGGATCACAATGTCTTTGAAGTTCGGCGCGAATTTGGAGATCTTGTCGATAACGCGCTGCGCCATCTCGTTTTTCAGGTGACCATGCTGGTCGCGGTTGGCTTCGACCGGGAAGGCGTATGCGTAAGCGCTGGCGGCATGCTTGCCGGGCGGCGCCATGCCGGGATCGTGCACTGACGGGATCTGCATGCCCATTGACGGATTATCCGGAACGAGGCCCTGCCGGCAGATCTCCCATTGCCGCTGTTGGGTTTCCGGTGACCCAAAAATCCCGACCGACTGTTGCATGCCCTCCTCGTTGAGGAACTCATAGGGTGGTGCGAATTCGGGCAGTCCGTCCAGCGCGAAATGAATCTGCACGAACGAGGCTCGGTGGTCACGGCCGGAGACACGTGAGACCAGTTCCGCGGGAACGTGTTCGGGTGCAATCAGCTCGGTGAGGGTGACATCGGGAGACAGGTTGGAGACCACGACCGGCGCCGAGATCGCCGAACCGTCCCGCAATCGCACGCCGGACACCTTGCCGTTCTCGACGAGGATCTGTTCGGCCTTGGTGCGGAAGCGGATCTCGCCGCCATGGGATACGAAAAGCTCGCGCAGGTGTTCGGTGAGTGCGCCGATGCCGCCCTTGAGCTTGGTCATCATCGCGGTACTGTCGTCGGGCACCGCAAGCGCGAACGCCAAACACGTGGCACTGCCCGGTGTGTACGGGCCGCGGTATGTCGAGTTGACCGCCAAAAATGCCAGCATTCCGCGCATTACGGCGTGTTTGTCCTTGTCCGGCAGGTAGCGGTCGATCACGTCCATCGCCGAGCCGAACAGCATTTCGTGAATCGCACGGCGTTCGGCGTCGTTGGTTGCGCAGGCGTACATCTGATCGAGAGTCTTGGGTGGCTGGCGCACGTCGAAGCGCCCGAGCGCCCGCGCGGGAGCCTGGCTCCAGCCGATCAGTTCGGCCATGCCGGTGACGGCCTCGATGCCGTGCTTCTCGCTCAAATGCGTCATCAGCTGCATCGGGTCGCGATAGAAGACCATCGGTTCTTCACCGTTTTCGCCGATGTTGGTCGACATGACTTCGGGCTCTACCGCGGGCAGCGTGTCGAGGCCGAGGTCCTTGGTGAGTTGGCTTGCCATCGGGAACTGCACCGAACCGGCGATCTCGTAACGGAAACCGTCGATCAATTCCACCGTTGCCGCCATGCCGCCCGCGTAGGTATTGGCTTCCAGGCAGACGGTCCGTAGCCCGGCGCGCTGCAGAATCGCCGCGGCGGTCAGCCCGTTGTGCCCGGCACCCACCACGATTGCGTCGTATTCCGTCTTGCTCATCGTGCCGGCCCTGCCCTCCGTCGGTGGTCTGCGCGTGACAAGAATATGTCAGTACTGACACAATTGGAAGATGTCAGTGCTGACGCGAGCGGTGAGATACGATCGGCCTGAGATGACTGCGCTAGCCGGTAAGCCGACCAACCGCCACGAGCTGCGCCGACGATCAACGCACGAGGCACTGCGCCAAGCCGCATTAAAGAGCTTCGCCCGCAAAGGGTTTGCGAACGTAACTGTCACAGAGCTGGCGCGCGAGGCCGGCGTCACGGAACGCACCTTCTTCCGGCACTTCCCGACCAAGGAGTCGGTGCTGTTCGCCGACTACGAGACGCAGCTTGAATGGCTGGCCGAAGCCCTCGCGCAACGGCCGGCCTCCGAGTCGCTCTTCGATGCGGTGCTGGCCAGCGTCGCGGCGTTTCCACACGACCTCGAAGTCGTCCGCCAGGCCGCGACCGCCCGCACCGAGTTGATCAGTGCGGAACGCATCGCCGGTCATTTGCGGGTGGTGCAATCCTCGTTCGCTGCGGTGCTGACCGATTTCATCAGAATCCGCAATCCGGACGCGCCGAATCTCGATCTGGCCGCCGAGGTTGCGGGCTCTGCCGTGGCGGCGGCTCTCGTGGCGGCAGTGCAGCATTGGGGCCACAACGGCTGCATCGACGATCTTGGTGAGCTGGTGATCGCGAGTCTGGATTTGGTCCGCTCCGGCTTGGCGCCGCTGGCCTAACCCACGGTAGGCGTTCGAGATGCGAGCCGAAGCAAACCTCGGCGCAACTCGTCGTCGCGCTGCCTGGCATCGAGTTCGACAAGGGCGATTTCGGCGACCGCCGCGACGAGCAGCGCCGCGATCGGCTCCGGCGATACCCAGCCGAGCGCCTCCAGGTCGGGCATCATCAGGGTCGCCGCGTCGTGGTTGCGCGCCGCGACCAAATCGGTCAACCCGGCCTCGGTGCGGGACTGAACCAGCAATGCCTTGGTGGCCGGTTCGGCCAAACACCCATCGAGATAGGCGTTCATCGCCGCCTCGAGCCGATCGTGTCCGGGTGGCCGATCTGCCATAGCGGCGCCGATTGATTCCACGAGCTCGTCGTGGAATCGGACATGTAATGCCCGCACGTACTCGGCGCGGCTGGGCCAGTGCTGGTAGAAGCTCCCCTTCGCCATGCCGGCCTCGGCGACAATCGCATTCACCGAGATCCTGGCCAAGTCGGCGGTTCCCAATAGGCGCTGTCCGGCGTCCAGCAGCGCATTGCGGCCGGGCTCAGGGGATCTCACCGCAGTGCCGCCTTGCGCTGGCTGCGCCGTGCCAGCATTTCGCCGTACTGCTCGCAGACATCGATTACCCCGGTGAGTTGATACGTGATCCACCCCTTGTGGGTCGACGGCAGGTTCTTCTCGAACAGTCGGTGACCGAGGATCTGAATGGTCCATCCGCCGATGAACATCGGGGCGCCGACCTTTGGCTTGGCGAACATCAGGGGCAGGCCGGCCGCGATGATCGGAATGCCGACGAGATGAGTCGTCCTGACCCCCTTCGACGTGTGTTGCGTGCGGTAGTAGGCCATTTTGTCCGCAAACGGCGCTTCGGGCGGTGGGACTTGTCGCATCTCGATTCCGTCCTTGTCATGACGTTCCTATAGATGTATCGTACGGCATGACCGACCAGTCGGTCAACGCATCCGAGAGGAACTTCCATGCCGACTATCCACACCAGGGCAGGCCAGGTTGCCTATAACGAAATTGGCAGTGGCCCAACGGTGCTACTACTGCACGCAACCCTGCACGACCGCCGTGACTTCGACCCGATCCTCGAGACGCTGGCCCGCCACTATCGCGTCATCGCCGTGGACTGGCCGGGGCACGGGGACTCCGATCCCGTCGACCCCGCCGTCGAGCCCAGTGCCCCACTCTTCGCCGACGTACTCGAAGATGTCGTCGACGGCCTGGGCGTGACAAAGGCTGTGCTGATCGGAAATTCGGTCGGCGGGTTTGCCGCCGCGCGGTTGGCGATCAACCGGCCCGAGTGCGTCGCGGGACTGGTCCTGGTCAACACCGGCGGGTTCGTGCCGTTGGGCCCGGCGACGCGCGCCTTCTGCCGGGTCATTGGCTCGCGGGCCTTTGTCCGGCTTGGTGCGCCGGCGTTCATCCGGGGCTACATGAAGGCCAAGACCGACAACGACCGCGAGATCGTTGCGCGTGCCATCGCTGCGACGAAAACAGCCGAGGGCATCCGGACCGAAACGGGGCTGTGGCGAAGCTTTGCGACACCCGAGCATGATTTGCGAAGCCGTGCCGCGGAATTGACGGCGCCCACGCTCATCGTGTGGGGCACGAAAGACATCGCGATACCGCTGCGCGCCGGGCGGGCGACGCATGACGCCATCCGCGGCTCCCGGCTTGAGGTCTTGGACACCGGACACGTGGCATTCTCCTCGGATCCGCAGGGCTTCCTGGCAATTGCCGAGCCGTTTCTGCGGCGTGTCAGTAGTCGAGCGTGCACCGTAGGTGACGACACGCCGCCGGGCCCCACCGTGGACGCACACCGAAAGCCGTGAGCGCACAACCGATATCAGGTGCCGCACGCTGCCGCGGTAGCCACTGCCGCCTCGACGAAGCGGCGCAGCTCGGCATTGCGAGCGCGCGGTAGAAAAGCCAGGGCGACCGGACTTTGGGGTGCCCCCCGCAGCGGGATGAACCGCACACCGGGGTGAATGTTGCGCCTGACGGCGACGTCCGGGATCACGCCGATGCCGCGATCGGCGGCCACGGACTCGATCCACTCGTCGAAATTCGATGTCTCCACCACTGTTTCGGGGCCCTCGCCCGCCGGCCAGGACCACGGCCCGGTGGTTCCACTGGCGACGTTGACCACCAGCGGCCATAGTGGGACCTCGGCCCAGTCCAACTCCTCCCGGTCTGCCAGGCGGGAGTGCACAGAACACACCGCCACGCGTGATTCGTTGAACAAGTGCACGACCCGCACGGCGGTCGACGTCACCTGGCCGCGTACCACGGCGATGTTGACCCGCCCCTGCTGCACCGCGGCCAGCGCGTCGTCGGCGCGGATCAAACTGACCGTCGTCCCGGTGGCCCGCTCAAACCGGGCGACGGTGTCCTGCGCCCACGGGTCGGGCAACAACCAACTGAACCCGAGGCGAATACTCGCCTGGCGCCGTACGGCGTCCACGCCGCGTCCGAGTTCGGCAAGCACTCTTTCGACGTGGCCGAAGAACGTTCGTCCGGCGTGCGTCATCTCAACGTGCCGCGAGCTGCGATCGAGAAGGGTGACCCCGAGCGCATCTTCCAACTGCTGGATAGTGCGGCTCAGCGCGGGCTGGGTGATCGTGAGTTCATCGGCCGCATGGGTAAACGATCGCAGTCGCGCCACCGCTTCGAACGCCCGCAGGTGACGCAATTCGACTCGGCCGCCGTCCATCACGCCCATGCCTGCCAAGCATAGATGCTTGACGACAGGCATTTCACAGCGGCTTCCCGCGGTCCTAACGTCGTAACCGAGGCAGATCAGAGGAGAAGAAAATGCCGCTTGTGTACATCGACCTCATCGAGGGGCGCACGCCGTCGGAGGTTCGGGCGTTGCTGGACGCCGTTCATGATGCCGTAGTCGAAGCGTTCGGGGTGCCGCCGCGCGACCGCTATCAGGTGGTGCATGCCCATCCCGACCACGAAATCGTGGCCTGGGATACCGGCCTGGGTATCGATCGTTCGGCACGGCTGGTGGTGGTCCACGTGGTGAGCAGGCGGCGCGCCCGCACAATGAAGGAGCGGTTCTACGGGCTGCTGGCGTCGAATCTATCCGAACGGTGTGGGCTCGATCCGGCCGATCTGATCGTGTCGATCACCGAAAACGAGGACGACGATTGGTCTTTCGGTTACGGCCGGGCGCAGTTCCTCACCGGAGAGCTCAAGTGAATACCGCGCTGTCCAGCCGTCTCACCGAGTTCTTCGGCATCGAACATCCGATCCTGCTCGCGCCGATGGCCATGGTTTCCGGGGGACGGCTCGCGGCCGCGGTGACATCCGCTGGCGGCCTTGGTCTGATCGGCGGTGGGTACGGCGACGCCGACTGGCTCCGGCGTGAATTCGACGAAGCCGATCGCGCGAAGGTTGGCTGCGGGTTCATCACGTGGAGCCTGGCCCGAAAGCCCGAGTTACTCGACCAGGTCCTCGAGCGGCAACCCGCCGCAATTATGTTGTCGTTCGGGGATATTCGGCCGTTCGCCGGACGTCTTCACGCGGCGGGTGTTCCGCTGATCGCCCAAGTGCAGAACCTGGACCATGCGCGCCAGGCGGTGGCGGCCGGTGCGGAGATCATCGTGGCGCAGGGCGGTGAGGCAGGGGGCCACGGCATGACCGTCCGGTCCACTTTCACGCTGGTGCCCGAGGTCGTCGACCTTGTCGCCGCACGCTCCCCGGAAACGCTGGTGGTGGCCGCCGGCGGCGTCGCCGACGGCCGTGGGCTTGCGGCGGCGTTGGCACTCGGCGCCGACGGTGCGCTGGTCGGCACTCGGCTGTGGGCCAGCGCGGAGGCGTTGGTGTCGCCGCGGGCCCATCAGCGGGCCATCCCGGTCAGCGGCGACGAGACCTTCCGAACACGCGTGTACGACGTTGTAAGACAGCTCGATTGGCCTCCCGACTACAACGCGCGAGCGCTGGGCAACGCCTTCCTAGACACCTGGCATGGCAACGAGGACCAGCTGTCGGCGGCCTTGCCCGAGGCGGTGGATACGTTCGAAAAGGCTCTGGCCGCAGAGGATTTCGATGCAGCCGCGATACTTGTCGGCGAGGCGATAGGACTCGTCCGCGACATTCGACCGGCTGCCGGCATCGTGCGCGACATGGCGAGCGACGCCGCCCGGATCCTGGGCCGGGCGTGACGCTCAGTACAGGGGCGACCAGTCCGACGTCCGCAGCAACCGACTCTCCCACTGATCGCGATACTTGAGGGCTTCGAACATGTAACTGCCCGGTGCCCGGTACTCGGGCGGCACCTCCTTGGTCAGCAGATGGACGAGTGCCGCGTAGTCGTTGGAGTCGTCAATCTTCTGCCACAGCATGGCTTCTCGTCGTTGATAGCTTCCGTGCGCGACTTGGAAACAGGCCTGGATGTCCAGTATCCGCATTCGCGCCGGCGCCTGGGACAGCGGCCGATAGTAGATGTCGTTCCAGGAGCGGATGTAGTCATCGAGCGGCGCGGAAGGCCAGCCGGTGTCTTCCATGAAGAGGCTCAGTGGGTGTGTCCCAGCGTCGGTGGGCACGGTCGCCAGATCGACCGACTGCAATGGGGACCATGCCACCGGCAGCAGGAGCTTGCCCGTCACCTCGTGGCGTAGGTTGTCCAGTTCGCGCATCCAAGGCTGCAGATCGCCCCGCTGGGCGCGTCGCGCGAGACTTTCCCAGGACGCGCCATCGGCAATGCCCGTGATCGTGACCACGGTGTAGGAGGGCCCGGTGCCGTGTGTGTGGTTGGTGTACCAGAGCAGCCGGGCATTGTCTTCGATGGCCAGTGTGGGCATCCACCCCTCGCGGTAGGCAGCCTCGAATTCGTCGTGCCGCATGCCCACCACTTTGTGGGTCTCGTGCAGGAATAGCACTTGGGCTCCTAAGCTCGGGCGTCATCGGCGATCAGCGTGGCGAGCTGATCGCGATTGACCTTTCCGGTCGCGCTGTAGGGGATGTTGTCGACGATCGCCAATCGCTCCGGAAGCTTGAAGTACGCGATCGACTCGCGACAGTGAGCTCGCAACTCGTCGAGTGTCACCGGAGCGCCAACCACCACGGCGGCACCGACTCGTTGGCCCAACTCGTCGTCGGCGATCCCGGCGACCGCGACGTCACGGACTGCCGGATGTGAACGCAACGCTTCCTCGACCTCGATCGGTCCGAATTTCTCTCCCCCGCGATTGATTGTGTCCTTCAGTCGGCCGCTAGGGAAGATGTAGCCGTCGCCATCTTGGCGGGCTAGGTCACCGGTGCGCAGCCAGCCTTCGGTGACGTTCTGGGTCGTGTTCACCCACAACTCGCCGACCGCTCCGGCGTCGACGTTGTTGCCGGTGTCGGGGTCTACGATTCGCACTTCGACTCCGGGTAGCGGCCGGCCGACGGAGCCGGCGCGCGCGGGATCGCGGTGATCGTCTGGCATCAAAGTCGTGTAAGCGCCCAGGGTTTCGGTCTGACCGAATACGTTGGCCAACGCCACGTGCGGCAGCGCGGTCATGGCCCTGCGCACCAGACTCAGCGGCGCGGCCGCGGCCCCGTACGCAATGGCGATCAGAGACGACAGATCGGTGCCGGCGAAGTCGGGATGGTCGAGGATCCGCTGCAACATCGTCGGCACCATGAATGTGGTGCTGACGCGGTGCTCTGACACCAGGCGCAGCCATTCGCCGGCGTCGAACCGCTGCTGTATCACCGTGGTGTTGCCCGAATACAAGCTGCCGAGGACCCCCAGCGCGCCGCCGACATGGAACAGGGGGACGGTCAGCATGCTCACCGAGGGCTTCGCGCCGGCCCGGAAGGGTCGCGACATTCCGGTGATGCGCCTTGCGAGCTGACCTCCGGTGATGCTGACGGTCTTTGGGAGTCCCGTTGTGCCGCTGGTGAACAGGATCAACGCGTCGCGGTCGTCGGCGGCATCGGGATCCTCGTCGACGGCGGGTGACCCGGGTTGGCCAGCGAGATCGTCGAGCGTCAACACCGTGGGGGCACCCGCTGCCCGGACCCGGTCGACGTACTGCTCCCCCGCGACAGCCACATCGGCGCAGGCGGCATTCTTGCGCAGGCCTTGCAACTCCAGCGGCGTCAGCGCGGGGTTCATCAGCGCGGGCGCGGCGCCGATGCGCGCCGCGCCGAGTAAGGCGGCAATCGACAGCAGACTGCCACCATCGACGACGGCGATGCGCTGTCCGGGCGTGACGCCGTGCGCGGCCAGGCCCGTCGCGCACTGGCGTACTGCCGTGCCCAGCTCGCAATAACTGACGGTGCGCCCGCCGACGATGAGCGCGGGCCGGGCGGGATCGCCGCTGGCGGCGGCGTCATGGATCGTCCCGGTGTTCATGCGCGGCTTAATACAGGGGTGACCACTCGGAGGTGCGCAGCAACCGGCTGCTCCACTGATCGCGCAGGTCCAGGGCGTCGTACATCCAGGTGCCCGGCGCGCGGTATTCGGCGGGAATATGGCTGCGGAGCAGGTCGAGCAGCGCGTCCGGCCGGCTGATGCGCTGCATCAGGATCACCTCGCGCCGCACATGGCTGCCGAGTGCCGGCTGGAATGCCGCGTGCATCGTCAGCATTGAGGCTGGCTCCTCAAGACTCCTCGCGTACACCTCACCGCAACGGACGATGTATTCCTCGAACTTGTCCTCGTAGGGCCACATGGTGTCTTCCATATAGAGCGTCATCTCGTGCTCTCGCCCGTCGACCGGCACCTCGTCGAACTGCACGTCGCCCAGCGGTGACCACGGCAGCGGCATCAGCAGCTTGGCGTCCACCTCGTGGCGGAGCTCATCGAGGCCACGCATCCACTCCTGAAGGTCGCCCTTCTGCACCCGCAAGGTCAGCCGCTCCCACGCCGCTCCGTCGCGAACGGCGGTCACGGTGACGACGGTGTACGCGGGGCCGCTGCCATGCGCCTGGTTGGCGTACCACAGCAACCGAGCGTCGTCACCGCGCGCGAGTATCGGCATCCAGCCGTCGCGAAACGCCGCCTCGAAGTCGTCTTCCTTGCGGCCGCGCACCGTGTGTAGTTCGTGCATGAACAGCACGCACAGACCTCCAATTCGCGGCGTTGGGTAGCAAGGCCGCTCAACGGACGGTAAACCCCGGCCGCATTGCGCGTCCAGGCCGGGTTAGTCATATGCGCAATTAGGCCCGGTCCGTGACCTAGACAGCCGAGTTGAGAATCTGGTTTGCTCAAGTCGGTATCGTCCTTACCGGGCAGGAGTTCCCATGGCAAGGCTCGACGTGCCCGACGGCCCCGGTGGAGAAGCCGCCATGATTTGGTCGCTGCGTCCGCAGCTCGGCGGCATGGTCGAACGCATGATCCGCGGCGCGTATCAGCAGAGCATCCTGCCGGCCGACGAGCGTGAGCTGGCCAGAATGCGAATCGCGCAGATCAACGACTGCGTCGCCTGCTCGGGTTTTCGCGCCCAGTCGGTGCTCGACGCCGACGTGGCACCAGAGCTGTACGACAACGTCGCCGCGTATGCCAGCTACCCCGGCTACACGCAGCGCCAGCGCCTTGCCATCGAGTACGCCGAGCGCTTCGCCAACGACCATGCGTCCATGGATGACGTGTTCTTCCAACGACTTCGAGAGTCGTTCTCCGACGAGGAGATTCTGGATCTCACGTTATGCGTCGCGGTGTTCCTCGGCCTGGGGCGCTCCCTGACCGTGCTGGGCGTCGACCAATCCTGCGCCATCGACCTCTAGCCAAGCATCGGAAGGAACCAATGGACCTCGCGACCGTCGACGAACTGCTGAGCACCACACGGTCGGTGCGCAAACGCCTCGACCTGAGCCGGCCGGTCAGCCGCGACGTGATTCTGGAGTGCATCCAGCTGGCGATGCAAGCGCCCACGGCGAGCAATACGCAGGACTGGCGTTGGCTGGTGATCACCGACGCGGACAAGCGCGCGGCCATCGCCGAGATCTACCGCAGTATCGGTGCGCAGTACCTGGCGTACGCGGTTGACAACGCGACGGACCCGCAGACGCAACGGGTGTACCAGAGCGCGATGAGCCTGACCGAAACGCTTGGGCAGGTTCCGGTGCACGTCATTCCCTGCCTCAACCAGCGCATCGACACCGCGGAACCGGGTATCGCCGCGGCGGCGTGGGCATCGATCATCCCGGCGGGCTGGAGCTTTCTGCTGGCGCTTCGCTCGCGTGGCCTGGGATCGGTGTGGACGACAATGCATCTGTTCAAGGAGCGGGAGGTGGCCGAGCTGCTCGGTATCCCACCCACGGTCACGCAGGCCGCGCTGTTCCCCGTCGCCTACACGATCGGCACCGACTTCCGGCCGGCCACGCGGCCGCCCGCGGAGACCATCACGTTCTGGGACGGCTGGGGAGAAACCTGATGCAGTCCTACACCGTGCGATTCCACGTCGACGCGCCGCCGCGGAAAGTGTGGCGGGTGCTGCATCCGCCGGCGCCGCCGAATGTCCCGCGCCCGCGGGTGCTCGAGTGGCCGGGCGGCAGCATGGAAATCCTGAACGAGGGCAACGAAGCCGGTGAAGGCCTGGTCCGCACCTGCGTCTTCGAAGTGCCCAAGTATCTGCTGACCCGCGGCAGGGCGCGGTCGTGGGAAACCGTGACCGAGGCCGAGCTCAACAAGCTGTCCCGGTACATCGCGGTCGGTGCGCCGCTGTGGTCTCGCGCCGAGGGCTACCACCAATTGGAGGAGCAGTCGGACGGCACCACCGTGCTGACCTTCCACGAGACGTACCACGCCTACAACCCGGTGCTGCGCTTCTTCCTGGAACGTCCGGTGCACGCGAAGATTTCGCGGGACAACCTCGCGGTCTATGAGCACGCACTCGGATACGCCGGCACAGTGCGGCGGCTGGCCTAGGCGTTGCGAAGCTGCTCGGCTGATTTCACAACGAGGTGAATTCGGTTCTCGACCCCGGTACCCTCGATTTCTATGGGTGGAGTTCCTACTGCGGCAAGGTTGGCTGCTGCGAGTCTGATGGTCGCGGGCTGGGCCGCGTCCACGGTCGTTGCCAGCGCCGATCCGGACGACACACGGGGACCGGCACCCGGGCCGGCACCAGGGCAATCGGCGCCGCCATCGCCGGCGGCGTCATCTGCGCCGGCAGCGTCGCCGTCGGCATCACCGGCACCGGCGCCGCCGGGAGCGCCGAAGACGGTCATGGACAAAGACGGCCTCTACGCAGTGGGCACCGACATCGTGCCCGGCATCTACAGCAGTGGCGGTCCCATCGGCAACGGCACCTGCTACTGGAAGCGCACGTCCAATCCTGACGGCGCCCTGATCGACAACTCGCTCAGCAAAAAGCCGCAGGTCGTCAAGATCGACCCCACGGACAAAGCGTTCAAGACGGACGGCTGCCAGCCCTGGCAGCTGACCCCGGACGCCAGCCCGCCCCCAGACGTCGCCGGGCCGGTCGCAGGCGCCCAGGTACAGGGCATCATCGGCACTCTCAACGGCCTGCTTGCGCCGAACGGACAGCGCGTACCCGGCACCTGATCGGAGGATGACGGCGACCAGCCGTGATCTCCGATCGCCCCGTTTTGGATAGCGTGGCGTCGTGGCCAGTACGCAACAGATCATCGTCGTCGGTGCCGGAGTCAGTGGACTGACGTCGGCGCTGTGTCTGGCCGAAGCGGGGTGGCAGGTGCGGGTGTGGACCGCCGCCCTGCCACAGCAGACGACCTCGGTGATTGCCGGTGCGGTGTGGCTCCCGCCACGGCCAGCCGAACGCGCTACCGAAACACTGGCGTGGACCGAATATTCGCTCGCGGTGTTTCGCGAACTGGCCACCGATCCCGACACCGGCGTGCAAATGGCGCCGGCGATCAGCGTCGGCGAATTGACCGCGACCGAGGCGATGTCGTCCGCGGCGCAGCTCATCCCCGAGCTGCGGCCGGCCGAGCAGGCCGAGCTGCCGGAGGGCTTCGAGGTCGGGTTTCGCGCGACCGTGCCGATGATCGACATGCCGCAGTACCTCGACTATCTGACGCAGCGACTTGCCGCGGCCGGCTGCGAGATCGAAGAACACCGAGTGCAGTCACTGGCCGAAGCCGCCGACGCCGCACCGATCGTGATCAACTGTTCCGGTCTCGGCGCAGGGGCGTTGGTCCGCGACGACACGGTGCGGCCCCTGTTCGGCCAGCATGTTGTCCTCGCCAATCCTGGTCTGCGGCAACTGTTTCTAGAGATCAACAATGGTCCGGAGTGGGTCTGCTACTTTCCGCACCCGCAGCGCGTGGTGTGCGGCGGGATCAGCATCCCCGATCGCTGGGACACCACTGCGGAGCCCGAGATCACCGACCGCATCCTGGCGCGTTGTCGCCGGATCGAGCCGAGACTTGGCGATGCTGAGGTTATCGAGACGATTACCGGGCTGCGTCCCGATCGTCCCTCGGTGCGATTGGAAGCCGAGCCGCTCGGGCGGGCACGTTGCATCCACAACTACGGCCACGGCGGCAACGGTGTGACGCTGTCCTGGGGTTGTGCGCGCGAGGTAGTCCGCCTGGTCAGCCGTGATCGCTGACCGGAGAAAGCGCTGTCTCCACGGTCGCGTATGTCGGCAGCAGCGGACGCAGTCCGCAGACGGCAATGGTTCGGGCCACGATGGGTTGGCAAGTGACCAGCCGTAGCGTGACGCCGCGATCGCGACACTGCGTCGCCTCGTGCGCCAGCGCCGCATAACCGCACGAGCCCATGAAATCGAGGTCGCAGACGTCGATTACGAGCGGGCCGGGAGCGACGGTTTCCGCGGCGCCGCGGCTCAGCACGTCCTGCCAGGCGGTCTCGTTGCTGGCGTCGATGTCACCGCCGACGTGGACGACTACCGAGGAACCGGTGCGCTCGATAACCGTGCGCAGGCCGCTTGGCGCGTGGTCAAGATACGACCCGTTGTGGGTTCGTGAGAATCCAATTGCGGCAGTGTCCATCTTCGCGACATCCCGTCGTCGTGGGTAGGTATCGGGCGACGCCGTCCTTTTCCCGATAAGGTCGGCAGGGTTGTCGTCAAACCGACCCCCGTCGGTTTTCACGTCGTTGCTAAGCATATGTGCAATTGAAATTTGCCGATGTGAATTGCGCAAATCGCTCGGTTTCCCTGCTCAGGCTCACGGCCGAAGGTCACTGAAAGCCTTACTATTTCAGTAACGGTAGCAACGACGAACCGAAACGGTGGCGCACCAGTGAGCATCGATTACGCGCTTAATACTCACATTGTCACCATTACGATCAACCGCCCCGAGACGCGCAACTCGCTGGATATGGAACATTTCCGCGATCTGGCGCACGCATGGGCCGACTTCCGTGACGACGACGGCGCGTGGGTTGCCGTCGTCACCGGCGTCGGGCGCGATTTCTGCACCGGGGCGGATCTGAAGAAATTCATTCCGGAACTGACCGGCGACCTTCCCAAACCCGAGGGATGGGACGCGCTTGATGCCATCCACGCCGTGCTCCATCGGTTCCCGGTGTACAAGCCGATCATTGCCGCGGTGAACGGCACCTGCGTCGCGGGCGGCTTTGAAATGTTGGGCTGCACCGACATTCGCGTCGCCGTGCCCGAAGCACGGTTCGCGGTGATGGAGCCCAAGCGCGGGCTTTTCGCCGGCGGCGGCAGCACGGTGCGGCTGCCGCGCCAGATTCCCTACGCCCTGGCGATGGAGCTGCTACTGACCGCCGACATGGTGGACGCGCAACGAGCGCTGGCCATGGGGCTGCTGAACCAGGTGGTGCCGGCTGACCGGCTGATGGACACGGCGTACGACTATGCGGAGCGCATCGCGGCCAACGCGCCGCTCGCGGTGTTCGCGACCAAACAGTCTGCGGTCGAAGGGCTGACACTCGACCTGGAGGCGGCCTACGACAACGAGACCCGGCACAGTGACCGGGTTTTCGAGACCGAGGACGCCAAGGAAGGCCCGCGGGCCTTCGCCGAGAAACGACCACCGCGGTGGCAGGCGCGCTGAGAATCAGGCTCGAGTGTGACGGTCGACGTCGCGGATCACCAGGGACAGCAGCCAGCTCACGATCGACAACAGGATTGCGGCCCAGATCGCCGTCCACCAAAAGTGGTCGATCGCCAGCCCCCAGTGCGTCGTGTGTTCGGTGATCCGTGCGGTGAGCCAAAGCATCAACGCGTTGACGACGATATGGAAGAGCCCGAGAGTCACGATGTACAGCGGGATCGACAAGAACTGAACGATCGGTTTGATGAATGCGTTGACCAGACCGAAGATCACGGCGACGACGAAGATGATGCCGACTCTCTCCAACGGCGTGTTACCGCCGACGAAGCTCAGCCCGTGAACGAAGTGGGTGACGATCCATAAGGCAAAACCCGTCAATGTGGCGCGAAGCAGAAAAGGACCCATGCCGGGAGATCCTGCCACCGAGCGTCGCCGTCGGGACCGAATTGAAGGCCGGGCAGCCCCATTCGCCTCCGCGGTGCCCCGCGACTCAGTTCAGCGCGTAGAAGCGCTGGGCGTTGCGCCCGCCGATCTTTTCGCGCGCTTCTTCGCTGATGTCCGGGCGGGTTCGCAGGTGCTTGGTGCTCTCCGGCCACTCGCCGTCCCAGTGCGGGTAGTCACTGGCGAACATGATGAAGTCGGCGCCTAGCACGTCGATGACACCGGGCAAGATCGGTTCTTCGGGCTCACACGTCACCCAGATGTTGCCCGCGGACAGATACTCGTGCGGATCGCGCCGCCAGCCGCCCTCGACCCAATCCCCTCGCTTCTCGTAATGCTCGTGCAGGCGGTCCATGAAGAACGGGACCCAGCCGGCGCCGGCTTCGAGGAAGGCGACCCGCAACTGCGGATGGCGTTCGAATACGCCGCCGGAGACCATCGCGGTCATCGCGGTCATCTGGTCGAACGGGAAGCTGATGCAGTGCACCTGGATGTAATTGGTGAAACGGTCCACGCCGATCTTCGGCAGATGGATTCCGGGCGCGCCGTGAACGCCGAGCGGCATCGCAAGGTCTACTGCGGCGGCGTAGAACGGGTCGAGATCGGGGTGGTCCAGGTTGCGGGTCTTGAGCGCCGGCGGGACCAGAGTCGCGACCAACCCGAGTTCTTTGGCCTCGGTCATGACGTCGATGGCCAGTTGCCCGTGTTCGATCGGTGTCACCGCCACGCCGCGCAACCGGCCGCCCGACGAGGAGCAGTAATCCGCGATCCATTGGTTGTAGAGCCGCGCGAATCCCGCGGCGAACTCCGGGTCTTCGAGGCTGGGCGCGCATAGCCCGAGGCTCGGGTACAGCACCATCGTGTCAATGTGATCGCGGTCGGCGTCACCCAGCACGCCATCGGGCGACGAGCAGTTGATGTTGGGCGACTTGCTGATTCCGTGCTCGGGCGGACAACCCGCACCCGGGCCGCGGTCCTCCGGGTAATTGCGGCCCTCGATCATCAACCGGAGGCGTCTGTCTGTGCTGGGCTTGACGTGATCGGGCCAGCGTTTGATCGCTTCGACCGCCAGCGAGGAGTTCTCGGCGACGTGTCCATCGGCATCGATGATTCGCATGTATCGGGAACTTACTCTCGCTGTTTTCAGTGTGGAACCGGCTCGCGCCAACGCGCTGCGTGCGCCAGGATGCTGTGGTGGCACGAGAAAAGATCAACGCCGATCAGCGAAACTCGTTCATTGCGGCAATGCTCGGCTGGACGATGGACGCCTTCGATTACTTCATCGTGGTGTTCGTCTACGCCGATATCGCGAAGACTTTTCACCACAGCAAGGCCGAGGTCGCGTTCATCACGACGGCGACCCTGGCGATGCGCCCCGTAGGCGCCTTGCTGTTCGGTCTCTGGGCCGACCGGGTCGGTCGACGCACGCCGCTGATGGTGGACGTGGTCTTCTACTCGGTCGTCGGCTTCCTGTGCGCATTCGCGCCTAACTTCACCGTCCTGGTGATCTTGCGGCTGCTGTATGGCCTTGGCATGGGCGGGGAATGGGGACTGGGCGCCGCGCTCGCGATGGAGAAGGTCCCCGTCGAACGGCGCGGCTTTTTCTCCGGGCTGCTCCAAGAGGGCTACGCATTCGGTTATCTGCTCGCGAGTGTGGGGTCGCTGGTGGTGATGGACTGGCTGGGGCTGTCGTGGCGCTGGCTGTTCGGTCTGTCGATCATTCCCGCACTGATCAGCCTGATCATCCGCTACCGGGTGCAGGAATCCGAGGTCTGGGAAGCCGCCCAGGACCAGATGAAGCTCACCAACACCAAAGTCACCGACGTGCTGCGCGACGGCAAGATCGTTCGCCGGTTCATCTACCTGGTGCTGCTGATGACCGCCTTCAACTGGATGAGCCACGGCACTCAGGACGTCTATCCGACTTTCCTGGGGTCGACGGCCAACCACGGTGCCGGACTGTCCAGCGTGACGGTCAAATGGATCGTGGTGGTCTACAACATCGGCGCCATTATGGGCGGGCTGTTCTTCGGCACTCTCTCGCAACGGATCAGTCGCCGCTACACGGTGATCTTCTGCGCGATCTTGGGGCTACCGATCGTCCCGCTGTTCGCCTTCTCGCGGACCGCGGCGATGCTGTGCCTCGGCTCGTTCTTGATGCAGGTCTGCGTGCAGGGAGCCTGGGGTGTGATACCCGCGCACCTGACCGAGTTGTCGCCGGACGCCATTCGCGGCCTCTACCCCGGCGTGACCTATCAGCTCGGCAATCTGCTCGCCGCGTTCAACCTGCCCATCCAGGAACGCCTGGCGGAGACGCACGGCTATCCGTTTGCGCTGACCGTCACGATCGTGCCGGTGTTATGCGCGGTGGCGTTTCTGACGCTCATCGGCAAAGATGCGACCGGAATCCGCTTCGGCACCACCGAAAGTGCTTTTCTCCCAACGGAAGTGAAGTGACTTAAAGGGGCGCCTGCTCGCTCAGCGCGCGTCGCAGCATATGCATCGCGACGGTCGCCGAGCGCTCCCGGATATCGGAGCGGTTGCCGGGAAGCCGCAGTGTCCGGGTGTCGGTTCGGCCTTCGGCGAGCCGGACGGTGAAGCAGACCGTTCCCACCGGCTTTTCCGGCGTTCCCCCGCCGGGACCGGCGATTCCGGTGATTGCGACTGCGGTATCGGCATCGAAGCGCTGCAGTGCGCCCGCCGCCATCGCCTCGGCCACCGGTTCTGACACCGCGCCGTGCGCTTCGATCAGCGCGGGGTCGACGCCGAGCAGCTGCACCTTCGCTTCGTTCGAGTAGCTCACCACGCCGCCCATCACGTAGTCCGACGATCCGGGCCGGTCGGTCAGCCGTGCGGCCACCAGGCCCGCGGTGCAGGACTCCGCGGTGGCTATCCGGCGCCCGGACACTAACCGGGCGACCAGATCGTCGACCTGCGATCCGTCTTCGGAGTACAGCTGCTGGCTGTGCCGCTCACGCAGCAGCTGGGTCAGTCGGGCGTAGGCCTGCGCCGCATCCGGTTCGTAGCGGGTGACCATCTCGATCTCGCCCCGCCGAAGGCACGTGGTGATCTCCAGCGACTCGAATCCGGGGACGGAATTCTGGGCATCGCGCAGCGTTTCGGCCAGACCCGACTCGGGCAGGCCGAACATCCGGATGGTCTCCTGGCGGTAGATCGTCCTTCCGGCGATCGCCTGCTGCGCCGCGGCAGTCTCGATGGCCGTGTGCCACATCGGCTGAAGCTCGCGCGGCGGTCCGGGAAGCACGATCACGGTGGGCTTTCCGGGCACCACGACGCCCGGGGCGGTGCCCACCGGATCGAGCACCTGCGCACCGGCGGGAACCATGGCCTGCTTGCGGTTGGCGGCGCGCACAGCGTCAAAACTTTCCGAATCAAAGTGCGCCATAAGCTTTTTGAGGATGTTAGCGATCTTGCCTTCGACTTCTTCATCGAGTGCCAGCTCGCGCTCGCAGAAGCGCGCCACCACCTCGACGGTCATGTCGTCGGCCGTCGGACCCAGGCCGCCGCTGGTGACGATCAGGTCCACACCCTGCTCGGCCATGAAGCGAAGCTGCGCCTCGATATCGGAAGGGCGATCGCCGCAGATGGTGATGTGCGCCAGCTCCACACCCAGTTCCAGCAGCCGGTCGGCGATCCACGGGCCGTTTCTGTCTTGGACGCGTCCGGTGAGGACTTCGGTACCGGTGACGACGATGCCTGCGCGTGCGCTCACCGGCATGAGCCTACGCACCTGCGCTCCCGGGTCGGCCGGGCGGATTGCTCGCGTGGGCAGCCCTGGCGTCGAGTGTGTGCTGATGGCGGGGACACGCCGGTCGAGGCCGCCCCGGACGCACGCGCGAAGCCGTCAGCGCGCGCTCGCCCGGCCGGGCGGCAGCACCAGCTAACCGTCGGCGAGGTAGCGCTCGACCGTGGCGACTTTCTGCGTCATGGCATCCTGGGCGCCGACTCGCCAATCCGCCTTGATCACGGTGCTGACCCTGGGGGCTCGAGCGGCCACGGCCTCGACGGCGCGCTGCACGACCGCCATCACTTCCTCCCAGGTGTCGCCTTCGATCACGGTGAACATCGAATCCGTCTTGTTGGGCAGACCGGAATCACGCACCACCCGAACCGCTTCGGCAACGATCTCGCCGACACCCTCGCCGACGCCGAGCGGGGTGACGGAAAACGCGACTAGGACAGACACCTGACGAGCGTACCCATCCGGCCTGGCAGCATCGAAGTATGCGGGTTCTGGTGCAACGGGTCTCGTCAGCGGCGGTATCCATCGATGGCGAGGTGGTGGGTGCCATCCGGCCCGAAAGCCAGGGGCTGCTGGCGTTTGTGGGCGTCACCCACAGCGACGATGTCGACAAGGCGCGCCGCCTTGCCGAAAAGCTCTGGAACCTACGTATTCTCGCCGAAGAGCGGTCCGCGGCCGACGTCGATGCGCCGATCCTGGTGGTCAGCCAATTCACGCTCTACGCCGATACCGCCAAGGGCCGCCGGCCATCCTGGAACGCCGCGGCACCCGGAACGGTCGCCGAACCATTGGTCTTGGCGTTCGCGGAGGCTTTGCGCGGGTTGGGTGCCCACGTCGAAACCGGCGTGTTCGGCGCGAATATGCAGGTCGAGTTGGTAAACGACGGACCGGTAACGGTGTTTCTTGAGCTCTGAGCAAGTCCGCGCAGGTACCTTTGATATGTCGGCGCGTTGTGGCCGATCGATCTAGGAGGGGCGACCATGGGCACCGCGCCTGAATCCGGGCCTGAATTCGGCTCGCTCCGTTCCGATGACGACCAGTGGGACATCGTCAGCAGCGTCGGCTATACCGCCCTTCTGGTGGCGGGATGGCGCGCGCTGCACGCGGTCAGCGCGCAACCGCTGGTCCGCGACGACTATGCGAAGGTATTCATCGAGGCGTCACAGGACCCGTATTTGGCCGGTGTGCTTGCCAATCCGGGAACCAATGACGACGAGACCGCCTTCCCGCGCCTGTATGGCGTGCAAACACGTTTCTTCGACGATTTCTTTGCAGCCGCGGGTGACGCGGGTATACGGCAAGCAGTAATAGTGGCTGCCGGATTGGACTCTCGCGCATATCGCCTTGAATGGCCGCACGGAACAAGCGTTTTCGAAATCGACCTGCCGAAAGTCCTGGAATTCAAGGGGCGTGTGCTGGGCGAGCATGGCGCGGTACCCAAGGCGTCGCGGGTCGAGGTCGCTGCCGATCTGCGTACCGACTGGTCCAGGGATTTGGAAGCGGCCGGCTTCGACACCGAAAGGCCCAGTGCCTGGTCGGTGGAGGGGATATTGCCCTACCTCACCGATGAAGCCCAAAACACGCTCTTCACCCGGATCAGCGGGCTTAGTGCTCCCGGCAGCCGAATCGCCATCGGCGCACTGGGATCGCGGCTGGACCACGATCAGCTCGAAGCGCTGGAAACCAACCACCCCGGCGTCAACGTGTCCGGTGATGTGGACTTCTCCGCGCTTACCTACGAGCCCAAGGGCGATCCCGCCGAATGGCTGGCGGCACACGGCTGGAGCGTTGAGCCCGTTCGCAACACCCTCGATTTGCAGGCCGGCTACGGCATGACGCCGCCGGACGTCGACGTGAAGATCGACAGTTTCATGCATTCGCAGTACATAGCGGCAACCCGGTAACGGACGGAGTCGACGTGGCGACGATGACGATGCTCTCCCCCGACGATGCCATTGCCGAGATCGCCGCCAGTTCACCGGGACCAAAGGTCGGTGCGTTCTTCGACCTCGACGGGACGTTGGTCGACGGCTTCACCGCTGCGGTTCACGTCGGTGACCGGATCCGGCGCCGCCAGGTCGGGATGGGCGAGCTCGTCGGCGTGTTCGAAGCCGCGCTGCGATATCGATTCGGCCGCCTCGAATTCGAACACCTCATCGTGCGGGCCGCGGGCTATCTGCAAGGCGAGTCACTGGTCGACCTGGACGAGCTGGGCGAGCGGTTGTTCGTCGAACGTGTTGCCTCGCGGCTGTATTCGCACATGCGTGAAATCGTGCAAGCGCATCAGGAGCGCGGGCATACCGTTGTACTGAGTTCATCGGCGCTCTCGATTCAGGCGCTGCCGGTCGCCCGCTTTCTCGGGATCTCCAACGTGCAGTGCAATCGTTTCGAGCTCGACGACCTTGGCCGGCTGACCGGCGGAATCCTCAAACCGGTTGTGTGGGGCACGACGAAGGCAGCCGCGGTGCAGCAGTTCTGCACGGACAATGACGTTGCGGTGCAACATAGTTACTTCTACGCCGACGGTGACGAGGATGCGGCGTCGATGTCCGTCGTCGGCTATCCGCGACCGGTGAACCCCCGCTCAGGCTTGGCCGCCGCTGCCGCGGCACACGGCTGGCCGGTGATGTGCCTCGCGTCGGTGAGGCGCCGTCCGATGCGGCCCCTGCGCTATCTGGCGAATCACGTTCGCCGTGACGCGCAGCGCGCCGGTGACTAAGGCTTCAGCAGGATTTTCACGTCGTCGCCCGAACGCGACTCCGCGGTCGCGTACCCCTTGGCGGCTTCGTCCAATGGCAATGACGTGGTGAAGATGCCGTCGACGTCGAGCCGGCCGGACTGCAGCAGCGGGATCAATTCCGGCCAGGTCCGTTGCACCGGCGCCGTGGTGAATCTCAAGCTCGTGCTGCGAATCAGGCAGCCCAGGGCGTTGAGGGGAAACGGATTCATGTCGTGCACACCGACAACGGAGACTGTGCCGCCCGGCCGTACCGCGTTGATCGCGTCGGTTAGGGAGGCGTCCGTGGCGACGGCGTCGATCACCGCGTCGGCACCACGTCCGCCGGTGGCCGCCATGATCGCCTCGAGGGCCGGCGCTTTGACCGGCGTCGCACCCCATTTGGCGGCACGGTCCAAGCGGCCGTCGACCTGATCGACGGCGAAAACCGTTGCGGCGCGCTGGAAAATTGCGCTGCGCAGCGAGCACAAGCCGACCGCGCCCAAGCCCATGACCGCCACGGTGCCGCCGACCGGAATGTCGGCGCGCTGCGCCGCCGCCCAGCCGGTGGCGAGGTTGTCGGTAAGGAGCAGAGCCTGTTCGGTGCTGATTCCCTCGGGCATCTTCAGCAGCTGGAAATCGGCGGCCGGCACGGCGAGGAGATCGGCTTGTGCACCACCGAGCAGGCCCCCGCCGAAGATCTGAAAACCGGCGTAGCACATGACCGGATCGCGGGTGGCACATCCCGGGCAGGTGCCGCAGCCGGTCACCGACGAGACCATGACCTGGTCGCCGGCCTTGACGGTGCGCACCTCGGGCCCGACCTCGACCACGGTGCCAACCGCTTCGTGGCCCAGGGCGATCGGGTCGGTCATCGGAAAATCGGCCTCGTAGAAATGCAAGTCGGATCCGCAGATGCCGGCGGCGGTGACTTCGACGATCGCTCCGTCGGGGCCGGGAAGTGCGGGATCGGGACGGGTGTCCACCCGGATGTTGCGGGGTCCATCGACGACTACCGTGCGCATAGTGGTGTGCTCACTTTCCTTGTCGCACAATAAATTGAGACCAGTCAGGCTCGCGGACCGCCGCCCAGTACTCGTTGAGGCGCCACGGGCTAACGGTATGGATCTCCCCGTCGGCGTTCTTGAAGTAGGAGTGCTTGACCGCGGGGTGTGACCACACCATTTTCTTGATCTGGGCCTGCGTCCGCTGATGCCAGTCGGTGGCGGCTTCGGACTTGGGCTCCATCGAATGCACGTCTGCGTCGGCCAATCGCTGCAGGCACTGATCGACGTAGCGCATCTGCAGCTCGGACTGGAAGATCAGGCTGCCGCCGTGGGCCAGGTGGGTTCCGGGCCCGTAGATGATGAAGAAGTTCGGGAAATCCGGAACCGTGATGCCCAGGTAGGCATACGGTCGGCTCCCCCACATCTCGCGCAGGTCGATTCCGTTGCGCCCGGTCACTTTTAGTGGCCACAACACGTCGGTGTGCCGGAACCCGGTTGCGTAGACGATGATGTCGACCTCGTGCGTGACGCCGTCTTCGGTGACGACTCCGGCTGGGGTGATCCTTTGGATCGGGGTGCGGACCAGTTCGACGTTGTCGCGCTGCAGTGTCTGCAGCCAGCTGCCGTTGTCTTGCAGGGTCCGTTTGCCGCAGGCGGGATAGTCGGGCATCACCTTGGCCAACAGTTCGTGGTCGTCGCCGACCTGGCTGGTGATCCACTGGGAGAACATCATTGCGGCGGCGGCGTTGATGTCGCTCACCGCCGCGTCTTGGTCGGCATAGCTCGGATCGGCTTCGGCCGCGTCGAGGCCCTTGTCCGAGCCGGGCCACAGGACGAGGAACCGGTACCACCGTCCGTAGAACGGCAGGTTGCGCATTGCCCAGCGCACACCGTCACCGACTTCGTCGTGGTACATCGGGTTCGGGAACATCCATTGGGCGGTCCGCTGGAACACGGTGAGATGTTCGACGTCGGCGGCAATGGCGGGTGCGATCTGGAAGCCGCTGGCGCCGGCACCGATCAGGGCGACCCGCTTGCCGCTGACGTCGACCGAGTGATCCCAGGCCGCGGAGTGAAACGACGGGCCCTCGAAGCTTTCGGCGCCGTCGAATTCGGGGATCTGTGGCCGATTGAGCTGGCCGACGGCGGTGATCACGGCGCGTACCCGCAGTGTGCTGGTCTGCCCGTCGGCGTCGCGCAGCGAAACGCTCCACATCCCCTCGTCGTCATTCCATTCGGCGGCGAGAACCTCGGTGTTCCAGCGGATGTGCTCGGCAAGGTCGTGCTTCTTCATCACCTGGGTGAAATAGTCCTGCAGCTCGTCCTGCTCGGCGAAGAAATGCGTCCAGTCATTGTTGGGTTCGAAGCTGTAGCAATAGAAATGGTTCGCCACATCGACGCGAGCCCCGGGATAGCTGTTCTCCCACCATGTTCCGCCCGGGCCGGCGTTCTTCTCCACAATCGTGAATCCGATGTTGGCCTGTTTGAGCCGAACGCCGGCAAGCAGTCCGGATTCCCCGCATCCGACGACGAGGACCGGGACGTCGGCTGCGCGCTCGGCGGGTATCGCCGCCGGCCGGCGCGGGTCGACGCCGTCGAGGTCCAGTTCTTCGGCGACCAGGGATAGGTAGTCGTCGGGAACGTGCTCGCAGGCCGCCCAGTCCATCATTTCCCTGATCAGTTCCGGGCTCAGCGGTTCGGGCTCGGGACATCCCCGGTCGCGATACTCGCTGATCACGGTCAGCGCCTCGGCGCGGGCGCGGGCCTTGTCCTCCTCCGACATGAATCCCTGCACCTCGTTGAGGAAGATGCCCATCTGTTTGTAGTCGCGAATGAATCGCGGGTCGCCGGTGATGTGGACGAGCGACAGCAGCAGCGTGGGAATGCTGACGTCCGCCAAGGCGGCCGCGATCTCCGGCGTTGACGTGGTGAAAGGGCGGCCGGAGTAGGGGCTGCGCATCGAGCCGATCCTTTCGGTGGACGGGGAAATCCTATTACGCTACGGACCGTTTCGTAATTGGCAGCACTACGCTACCTGCTGCCGACGGAGCGGATCAAGAGTCGTCACCGCTAAGCAACGTCTCGGGGTGGTGGAAGGTGTTGACGCGCGGCTGGCCTCGGTCAAGGTGGGGCGGTGGGATCCATTCGGTGTCGCCGTTGGCGCGTTTGCGAGTGTTCCAGCCCCCGGGCTTGACCAACCGATGGTGGGACCCGCAGGCGAACGCGAGGTTGTCCATGTCGGTCGTCAGGCATGCGGCGTAGTCGTCGACGTGGTGGACTTCGCACAGATAGCCGGGTACGTCGCAGCCGGGCGCCGAACAGCCACGGTCCTTGGCGTAGAGCACAATTCGTTGCCCAGGAGATGCCAATCGCTTTCCGTGACAAAGGCCTACCGCGCGGCCCTTGTCGAATATCGCAAGGTAATGGTGCGCGTGCCGGGCCATGCGGATGACGTCGCTCATGGGTAGCAGAGTGCCGCCGCCAGTGAGCGCCGTGCCGCTCGCGGTTTCCAGTTCTTCGAGCGTCGTGGTCACGATGATTGTTACCGGTAACCCGTTGTGCTGAACCAGTTCTCCACTCGCCAACATCGCGCGTAGTGCGGCTTGCAGTCCGTCATGATTGCGTTGGCTTGTCGACCGGGAGTCATGCTGGATCGCCTCCTCCCCCGGCGCGCCGTTGATGACGGGGGTGGGGTCGTCAGGGTTGCACATCCCGGGAGCGGCCAATTTCGCCAGGACGGCCTCGAACGTGGCGCGCGCTTCCGGCGTCAGCCAGCCACCAAACCGCGACATGCCGTCGACATCCTGCTTGGCTAGCGTCAGCCCACGTCGTCGCGCCCGATCGACGTCGGTGAAGTTGCCGTCGGGGTTGAGGCAATAGGCGAGCCGGTCTGCAAGCTTGCGTACCTGCTCCGGCCTGAACTGGGCGGCTTGGTGGGCCAGCTGTCGTTCGGCGCATTCTTGGGTTTCCACGTCCACCCACTGCGGCAATTGAGCGAAGAACTCGCGAATTACCGATACCTGGCCGGAGCCGATGGCACCGTCGCGCAGCGCGGCGGCGGTGGCCGGCAACCGGGGTTCCAACTGCTCGCCGGTCAGCGCGTGCCGTGGCCCCAGATCGCTGGCCTCGGCTACCCGTCGTGCAGCGTCGGCACGGCTGATGTGCAACCGGTCCGACAAGGCGCTGGCGAGTCGTCCGCCTAGTTCAACTGGCGTGGCTTGGTGATCGATCTGGTTGATCAGCTGGTGGCCAGGAACTTGGAGTCGGCGCGTCTGGTGTTCGAGTATCTCCAACAGCCCCAAGCGTTCCGGGTTGGTCAGCGAATCATAAGTATGCCGTTGGATACGAGACACTATGGCGCGCAACGCGTCGTAGTCGTCCCGGATCTCCCCAGGGCAAATCGAACTCATGTTCGAATGATACGACCGCCCACCGACACAAAATGCCCCGCCGAAACCATTGGAAGAGAAGTGGCGCAAGTGATTTCGCGGGCCGAGCGCGCGAATTCCAAAGACGTGGGATTCTTGGGCAATGCCGCAGGACCGGCCGAACCAGGTGTACGAGCTGTACCTTCGCGTCACGCGGCAGCTGGGCCACTATCGCTGGTTCTCGGTGTTCATCAAGCACGTCGGCTCGCGGCTGGACCGGGCGCTGATCCACGCGAGCCGGGGTCGACTGTCGATAAGCGGTCCCGCGATGCCGACAATGCTCCTCACCACAACCGGCAGAAAGAGCGGCAAAGAGCGAACCGTGCCGGTGTATTACGTGCGCGACGGCAAGAATCTCGTGGCCGTCTGCGAGGACTTCGGTCTGCAGACAGCGTCGAGTTGGCCAAAAAACCTGCTCGCCGAACCGACGGCGCGCGTCGAGATTGACGGCGTCACGGCCAGTTTTGTGTCGCGACTGGCCACTGCGGACGAAGCAGACCGAAACATGGCGAAACTCATCGAGATGTGGCCGGCGCACGACACTTACGTCAAGCGAAGTGGCACACGTCAGGTGTTCGTCTTCGAGCCGTTGAGTTCGTAGCGTTTGAACCAGACAATGCGCCAGTGAGTGACCCGGAGGTGGATGAGCATGGTTCCCCTGCTCACGGCCTGCAGCGGGTTCCTTTTCGCCGTCTTGTGGATGGATTTGATGTTCGACGTCCAGGTTCTGAGGTACCGATCCGCCGGTGCGGAATTGCCCGAGCCCGTACTGGCTTCCATCGCGGGCTATTACCACCGCGCGACCACCACCTCGCGGCCGATGAGCCGGCTGATCGCTCTGGTGATGTTGATTTTGTTGGGCGCGTTAGGTTTTCAGGCAACCCGGGAACAAGACCCAGCCTGGCTGCTGGTGCTGTCGGCCGGGCTTGGCGGTATCCCGGCGATGCTGGCGTTGACGCAGACGGTTCCCGACGCGGTTCGGCTCGGCCATCGCGCCGATAGCGTGCCCGAACAAAGCCGCCTGGCACGGTCGGTCTGTCGCGATCACCTCGTCTGTGTCGGGTGCATGCTTGCGTTCCTGATCCTGTGGGTGGCCCGCACCTTGGCGTTCTGACGCGCCGGAGCGACGCGTCGTAGTTGCAGCGCGCTAGTCAGGGGCCACTGGCCACGTCATGGGCGCGCGTACTAAACTAGAACACGTTCCAATTCGGCCAGCATCCCAGGAGTTGTAATGCACACCCCTATTTGCGACGAACTCGGTATCGAGTTCCCGATCTTCGCCTTCACGCACTGTCGCGATGTCGTGGTGGCGGTCAGCAAGGCCGGGGGGTTCGGCGTGCTCGGAGCGGTCGGCTTCACCCCCGAGCAACTCGAGATCGAGCTCAACTGGATCGACGAGAACATCGGCGACCACCCGTACGGCGTGGACATCGTGATCCCGAACAAATACGAGGGCATGGACTCGAACCTGTCGGCCGAGGAGCTGACCAAACAACTCCAGGCGATGGTTCCCCAGGAGTACCTGGATTTCGGAAAGAAGATCCTTGCCGATCACGGCGTGCCGGTTGACGACAGCGACGGCGACACCCTGCAGCTGCTGGGTTGGACCGAGGCGACAGCCACGCCCCAGGTCGAGGTGGCGCTCAAGCACCCCAAGGTGAAGATGATCGCCAACGCGCTCGGCACCCCGCCCGCGGACATGATCAAGCACATCCATGAAGCCGGACTCAAGGTTGCCGCGCTGTGCGGCTCCCCCTCGCAGGCACGTAAGCACGCCGACGCGGGCATCGACATCATCATCGCCCAGGGCGGCGAGGCCGGCGGGCACTGCGGCGAGGTGGGCTCCGTCGTGCTGTGGCCGCAGGTCGTCAAGGAGGTGGCTCCGGTCCCCGTCCTTGGCGCGGGAGGCATCGGCAGCGGCCAGCAGATCGCCGCGGCCCTGGCGCTGGGCTGCCAGGGCGCATGGACCGGCTCGCAATGGCTGATGGTCGAGGAATCCTCGAACACTCCGGTTCAGCAGGCCGCGTACGTCAAGGCCGGTAGCCGCGACACCGTACGTAGCCGTTCGTTCACCGGCAAGCCGGCCCGCATGCTGCGCAACGACTGGACCGAGGCGTGGGAGAACCCGGACAACCCGAAACCGCTCGGTATGCCGTTGCAGTACATGGTTTCCGGCATGGCCGTGCGGGCGACCAACAGGTACCCCAACGAATCCGTCGACGTGGCGTTCAACCCGGTCGGTCAGGTTGTCGGGCAGTTCAACAAGGTGGAGAAGACGTCGACCGTGATCGAGCGCTGGGTGCAGGAGTACCTGGAGGCGACGAACCGGCTCGACGAGCTCAACGAGGCTGCCACCGTCTGACGGCGACTACTCGTCGTCGACTTCGTACTTACCGCCGGTAAAGACTTCCTTGGTTCTTTCGACGGCGTGTGTCGCGATGTCGATCGAATTCTCGACGATGCCGCTGACACCGCCCTTGAGATCGCCTCGGATGATGTCGCTGGCGTTTTCGACGATGTCTGAAGCCTTTTCGACGGCATTGGTCGCGATGTCCTTGACCGCGTCCACGGCGTCTTTGGGGTTGACCGCCACTGGAGTCTCCTATCGTTGCGGACTTTGATACGACTCTAGAGGGTCAGTAGTTGACCAGGGTGCGCCAATAGTCCTCGGGGATCTCGGCGCCGGAGCGCAGTATCCGCGCCAACCCCACGGCCATCGCGATTCCGAGCAGCCCCAGCCACAGCCCCGTCAATCCGATAATTGCCCAGAGCGCGGCGGTGACGTCTGGCCACGGCGATAACACCGCGAGCACCGGCGCGAAGAAGAAGCCGGTCCCGACGTACCAGGCCGAGCCGGCACGGTCAGACATCAGCACGAAGCGCAGCCACCGAGGAATCGGACTTTGCGCAGGCCGACGTTCGCGCATGATCATTACCCGGAAGGCGGGAAGAACCCTGCGCCGGTGAACCAGCCTTCTTGCCACCCTTGGGCTCCCAGGCAGAGCATCGGAAGCCCGCGGTCTGACTGTGCCGCCGACTGCGGGCCCGGGCACTTCGCCCCGGCCTGCTGGACTCCATACAGCGGATACGAGATCACCCAGTAGCCGGTGGTCGCCGCGGGGAACTGGTTAGGTGGCGGGAAATGGCACGCTTCGGCCTGGCCGCTGGGGCCGCGTCCGAAAATGAAGCTCTCGTAGTTGTCGCACGGCGCACCCAACGAGGCCTGATAGTTCATCCCCGGTACGTCGCCTTCGTAACCGGCTGCCGCACACGGTGCGACTGCGACGGCGCCTGCCGTGATCGCGGCGACGCCGAGTAATTCGCGAATCATGCGCTCCACCCCTTCGCGTGAGCGTCACCTGGTCCGTCGGTGTGCCGGTGACCTGGACAAAAGCATATAGATTGTGCCGCGCGCCACAAGGTGGTTTTGCGCGACCCCCTTCGTCAGCGCACCGGCTGGTAGGTACAGATCAGGACGCCGGTCCCGGTGGTCGTCGCCGCAACCAGCTTGAGGGCGCGCGACCGACCGTCGCGGGGGAACACTCGTTTTCCACCGCCGAGCAGGATGGGTTCGATCATCAGCCGATACTCGTCGACCAAGTCGTGTGCGATCAGTTGTGCTGCCAATGACGCACTTCCCATGACCTGAATAGTTTTGCCGTCGTCGGCTCGCAGCCGGCGAATGGCCCCGATGGCGTCATCGGCGGGAAGCAGAGTCGAGCCGCGCCAGGTCAGGTCGTCGTCGATCAGCGTGCGCGATGCCACGTACTTGGGGATCTCGTTCATCCGGCCAGCGAACGGATCGCCGGCGCGGCCCGGCCACGCGGGGGACATCGCCTGCCACGTGCGCCGGCCGAACAGGAGTGCCTCCGTGTCGGCCATGGTCTCGGCGACGGCGGGCCCCATCGTTTCGGGTTCGAAGTACGGCTCGAACTAGCTCAAGACCATCCGCCGTGCGCGAACCCGTCGTCGGTGTCCTCCCCCGGGCCGCCCGGGGCTTGGACCACGCCGTCCAGACTCATGAAGTCGCTCAAGACGATGCGCATGGCTCGTGCCTTTCGGTTGGCCGTTGCCGCTTGTGCGTTTAGACCGGCGTGATGCCCGGAACTCATCGCCGGTGAACATGTTGCAATTCGGTCGGGCGAACTTGTGTCAATGCTTCCCAACGGTGGTGTAGCAGTGGTTTATTTGGCACAAGACATACGACTAGAAGACTTCGTATCGAGGAGTGGGCCTTGTCAACTACCAAGCCGACCACCAAGCCGATCCCCAATCTCCCTCCGGGGTTCGATTTCACCGATCCAGACATTCACGCCGAGCGACTGCCGGTGGAAGAACTGGCCGAGCTGCGCCGCACCGCGCCGATCTGGTGGAACGAGCAGGCTAACGGCTCCGGCGGATTCGATGACGACGGCTACTGGGTGGTATCCAAGCACAAGGACGTCAAAGAGGTTTCGCGGCGCAGCGATGTGTTCTCCAGCCTGGAGAACACCGCCCTCCCCCGCTATCGCGAGGGCACGGTCCGCGAGCAGCGCGAGACCGGCAAGTTCGTGTTGCTCAACATGGACGCCCCGCAACACACCCATCTACGCAAAATCATCTCCCGCGGCTTCACTCCCCGCGCCGTCGAACGGTTGCGCGACGACCTCAACGAGCGCGCCCGTCAGATCGTCGCGACCGCCGCCGCTGCCGGTTCCGGCGACTTCGTCGAACAGGTGTCGTGCGAACTACCGCTGCAGGCCATCGCCGGGCTGATGGGTGTGCCCCAGGAAGACCGCATGAAACTGTTCCACTGGTCCAACCAGATGGTGGGCGACATGGATCCTGAGTTCGCCCGCAACGACGCCATGGGCGCCTCGGTCGAACTGATCACGTACGCCATGCAGATGGCCGCCGACCGGGCGCAAAACCCCGGGGACGATATCGTCACCAAGCTGATCGAGGCCGACGTCGACGGGCACAAGCTCTCCGACGACGAATTCGGGTTCTTCGTCATCCTGCTCGCGGTCGCGGGCAACGAGACGACCCGCAACTCGATCACCCAAGGCATGATGGCCTTCACCGATTTCCCAGAGCAATGGGAGCTGTACAAGCGGGAGCGTCCCGTCACCACGGCCGACGAGATCGTGCGGTGGGCCACCCCGGTCACGTCGTTCCAGCGGACAGCGCTCGAGGACTACGAGCTGTCCGGCGTGCAGATTAAAAAGGGTCAGCGAGTGGTAATGGTCTATCGCTCAGCCAATTTCGACGAGGAGGTCTTCGAGGACCCGTTCAGCTTCAACATCCTGCGTGATCCCAACCCACACGTGGGATTCGGTGGCACCGGCGCGCATTACTGCATCGGGGCCAACCTGGCGCGCATGACGATCGACCTGATGTTCAACGCGATCGCCGACGCCATGCCCGATCTGGAATCGGTCGGCAAACCCGAACGGCTACGGTCGGGCTGGCTCAATGGAATCAAGCACTGGCGGGTGGACTATCACACCAATGGGGCTGGAGAATGCCCTGTCGCGCACTAAGGTACCGATTCGGCTGGGGGTAAGCAATGCCGACACATCAAGCTGTCCAAATGCAGTCCCCTGGTGGGTCTTTGGAGCTGGCAGAGGTCGAAACGACACCACCGGGCCGTGACGAGGTAAGGCTGACAGTCAAGGCATGCGGCGTGTGCGGTACCGACCGCGCCTTCGCCAGCGGTGGCTTCCCGAACATGACGTGGCCGCTCACCCTTGGGCACGAAATCGCCGGAACCATAGCCGAACTCGGTGATGGCGTGCAGGGTTTCGCGGTCGGCGATCGTGTCGCAGTCGGCTGGTTCGGCGGAAACTGCAACCGTTGCGATGCCTGCCGCAAGGGCATCTTGATTCACTGCGCGAACATGAAGGTTCCGAGCTGGCAGTACCCCGGCGGCTACGCGCAGTCGGTGACGGTGCCGGCCAATGCGCTGGCCCGGATTCCCGCCGAGCTGTCGGATGTGGAGGCCGCCCCGATGGGTTGCGCCGGTGTCACCACGTACAACGCGTTGCGCCATACCAAGGCATTGCCCGGCGACCGGGTCGCGATCCTCGGTGTCGGCGGACTCGGCCACCTCGGGGTGCAATTCGCGCGGGCAATGGGCTTCGAGACCATAGCGATCGCACGCGGTACCGGCAAGGAAGCCGATGCCCGGAAATTGGGCGCGCATCATTACATCGACTCCACCAGCGGTGACGTCGCCGCGGCGCTGCAGGCACTGGGCGGCGCAACGGTGGTGTTGGGCACGGCCGGGAACTCGGCGGCGATGGCCGACACGGTCGGCGGATTGCTGCCACAGGGCGAACTGATCACCATCGGCGTGACCGCTGATCCGCTGCCGATCAGTCCGGTCCAGCTCATCACACCGGGGGTCAGTATTACCGGCCACCCGTCCGGCACATCGAAAGATGTCGAAGACACAATGCATTTCGCTGTGCTGTCGGGGGTGCGGGCGTGGATCGAGGAATTGCCGCTGTCGCAGGCCGCCGATGGCTACGCGGCTCTGGAGCAGGGACGAGCGCACTACCGCACCGTTTTGACCATGTGAATACAGTCGGTCTGTGACCGACTTGTGGACTTTGGACGCTGCCGACGGTGAACTGCTTCTTCGTACCGGCGTCAAGGGCCGTGCCGCGCGGATGGGCCATCGCCTCACGATCGAAATGACACGCTGGCAGGCGACGGTGCGGTGGGCGGGCGCCGATCCCGTTGCGGCCGAGCTTGTCGTCGAGACGGGTTCGTTCGAGGTGGTCAGCAGCCAGGGCGGCCTCAAGGGGCTCTCGGGCCCCGAGAAAGCCCTGGTGCGTTCGAACGCGCTCAGCTCGTTGGACGCCGGCCGATTCCCCGAAATCCGCTTCACCGCCGGCGTCATCGAGAAGGCCAAAAAGGGCTACCGGCTGACCGGCACGCTTGCGATCCGCGGCAAACAGTGCGACCACGTAATCGACTTGCACACAGAGGATCTCGGCGAATCCTGGAAAATGTCTGCCGAATCCACGGTCCGCCAGTCCAACTACGGCATCAAGCCGTACTCGCTGTTGATGGGCTCGGTACAGGTCGCCGACGACGTGACGTTGACTTTCACCGCGGTTCACGTCAAGGACGATTGAGCCGTCAGGCCGCCGCGTGCAGCTTACGGCTGTTCCGGTGCGCTCGGCGTGGTCGGATCGCCGGTGTCGCCCGGTATGTGTTCGAGCATCCGGGTCAAATAGGGCTGCGGGCCATTCGGGTCGGGCTGCTGCTCGGCGGGAGTACCTTGCTCCGGTGAGCCCGGTTTCGAAACCGGTTCAGCCTGCTGCGGCGCGAGTGGCACGGCCGCTGGCGGTGCACCCGGACGCGTGGCGGCTTCGGCGACTTCTGGCGTCGGTCCGTGCACCGAATGCTTCGCCGATGCGTGTCCCGTGTCGGGAGCGAGCTGAATACCCACGGCAACTGCGAGCGAAGAGACGAAGGTGACCGCGCCCGCGGCCAATGCGGTCACAGCCCCCGCGTAGGACAAGTGTCCGGGCCGCCGCGGAGGCGCGGCGGGCGCGGGTTCGCTGGTGTGGGCGACGAGTTGCTCGTCGGTGAACTCAGTGCTTCGAGCCGCCGCCAGTGCCGCGCCGCGCGCGACGGTCACCTGCGCCATGGTCTGCGCGAAAACCGGAACTGGCAGCGCTTTTTCGAGCTGCCACGAGAATCCATCGATGTCGCTGTCCGCGCCGACGACAACCACGCCACCCGGGCGCCACCCGCTGCGGTCGAACATTCCGGTCAGCCAGGATCGCAGCCCGTCGAAGCCGCCGCTGATGTGCTTGACGACCGTTTGGGTCTCGCCATCATGGGTGTCGACCATGACGACGGTCGCCCACTCGTGTTCGAGAACGCAGACCGCGGTCTGCTCGTACCCGATGATCGGAGCGATGGCCCGCGCCAGGGTCTCGACGGCCTCGAGCAGCCGAACCGGCACCACATTGTCGAGGCCGGCGTCGGTCAATGCCTCCAACAGCAGTGCGGCTTGGGCGGTCGCGTCGTCGTTCCACGTCACCCCGATGACGCGCAGATGATGGTCGCTTGCGTTGGCCTGCGCGTCCACCCGCAAGACCTCTTGTGCCACCTGTTCTGCGGTACTCACAGCGGGCACGCCGTGCTCGGCGTGCAGCGCCGACTCCTGGTGGTCCAGGATGGTGCCGTCTGCGCCGTGACCCTCAGCGAGGACCCACCCGAAGGTGGTCGGCGTCAGTGATAGCCCTAGTACCGTGTCCAAAGTTTGCACCTCAATCGTCCCGGACTCCGAGGCCCTTCGAACCATCGCGCACCATGAATTCCGCTGGTGCGGTGATTCGAGAGGGCCGGAACGGACCGGGCTAGCGTTCGGTCTCCATCGGCTTGCTCCGAGAGAGCCTACGCGGTCGTGGCGGGTTCGGCTGCACCGATATCAGATCCTGGGAAAACCTGGGCGCGGGCGCGGCCGATGACGGAATCGAACTAATTTTCGAGAGCGTCAACAGCTGCAGCCCCGGCTCGCCGAGGGTGGTCCGTCGCCGTACCAGGCGTCAACGTAGCTAACGCGTCGGCCGATTGGTCGTCGCCGTAGGGCGTGTCGAAATCGGCAGATCATCTTGATTAGACAGCATTTGTAGCCTTTGTTGTCGCATGCCACTCGCCTCGCGCCTCGTTTCAATCAAAGGCCGTCTACCTGCTGTTTTCCCGGATCGGAGTGCCAAATTGGGGTGCGGAACCGGGCGCGAGCTTTGCCGATCACTTATCGCACACGGTTCATTTTTGGCGGCCGCCGAAACAAAACCGAGATGACAACGCGTCCCAATCGACATTTGACCTATTCACACGGTAAATTCTGCGAGGGCACCACGCGACGACATGCAACCGACAAGGGGCACAGGTATGACAGACGTGAGCGAGAAGATCCGGGCCTGGGGGCGCCGGCTTTTGGTCGGTGCGGCAGCGGCTGTGGCCCTGCCGGGTCTGATCGGTCTTGCCGGCGGAGCGGCCACCGCGAGTGCATTCTCGCGACCTGGGCTGCCCGTCGAATACCTGCAGGTGCCGTCCGCGTCGATGGGCCGCAGTATCAAGATCCAATTCCAGAGCGGCGGAGACGGCTCTCCCGCGGTATACCTGCTCGACGGGTTACGGGCCCAGGACGACTACAACGGCTGGGACATCAACACTCCCGCGTTCGAGTGGTACTACAAGTCGGGCCTGTCGATCGTCATGCCCGTCGGTGGCCAGTCGAGCTTCTACACGGACTGGTACCGCCCGGCGTGCGGGAAGGCCGGCTGCTCGACCTACAAATGGGAGACGTTCCTGACCAGCGAGCTGCCCGGGTACCTGTCGTCGCAGAAGGGCGTCAAGGCGAACGGTAGCGCCGCGGTGGGTATCTCGATGGCGGGTGCATCGTCAATGAATCTGGCGATCTACCACCCTGCTCAGTTCGTCTACGCCGGTTCGCTGTCCGGCTACCTCAGCCCGTCCACCGGGCAGAGCTGGATAGGTCTGGCGATGGGCGATGCCGGCGGCTACAAGAAGGAAGACATGTGGGGGCCAGATAGCGACCCCGCATGGCAACGCAACGACCCCTTGGTCAACGTCGGCCAACTCGTCGCCAATAACACCCGGCTCTGGGTGTACTGCGGCAACGGGACTCCGAACGAACTGGGCGGTGCCAATTTGCCGGCTACGTTCCTCGAGAGCAACTTCATGATCGGCGTCAACAAGAAGTTCCAAGACGCCTATAACGCCGCGGGCGGCCACAACGCCGTGTTCAACTTCCCCAACTACGGAACCCACAGTTGGGAGTACTGGGGAGCCCAGCTCAACGCGATGAAGGGTGACCTGCAGAACACCTTGGGTGCTACCCCCGGCGGCGGCGGATAATCGCCTGAACCGCGGGACTTCGCTACTGCGCTTGACGACGATCGTCAGGCGCAGTAGCGCGTTAAGGGCCTTTCTTGCCGCGGTGCTGACCCTGACGGGCGCCACGCTGCCGACAACGCCCGCACGAGCCGACACCAGCACACTGACGGAGCTGGTCGATGCCGCCGCACGACGGCTGCAAATCGCCGAGCCGGTCGCCGCGTTCAAGTGGAATTCGCATGGGGCCATTGAGGATCCGGGCCGCGTGCAAGGAGAACTCGACAAGCTGAGTGCCGATGCCGCCGGTGAACACATCGACCCGACCTACGTCACCCGGGTGTTCGATGACCAGATCAACGCCACCGAAGCAATCGAGTACACCCGCTTCGCGGATTGGAAGCTCAACCCGTCGAACGCGCCTGCTGGTTCGCCCGACCTGTCGGCGTCACGGTCGGAGATCGACGTCCTCAACCAGACCATGATGAGTGAGATCGTGGCCCACTGGGACCTCCTGCACGCGCCGGCGTGCAGGCCGCAACTCGACGCCGCGCGGGCTGTCGTTATACGTGCTCACCAGCTCGACAGCCTCTATCAGCGGGCCTTATCGCTGGCGACGCAGTCTTATTGCGCTTAATTGACTAGTTGCAGCGTGTCGTCGCGGGCGGGTGACGTGCCGATTTCATTGCCATAGAAATGCCATAAAAATCTTATCTCGCGAATCAATCAAATCGGTAACGCTTTCTACACACATGCCGAATTGCTTGACATGAGAAACTTGGGGAAGCCTCTCGTCAAGTACGCCATCGTGGGCGGATTCATCGCAGCGACCCTGGGCCCGGCGACCGCCGAGGCCGGTGCGGCGCCGACCCCCAACTGGGACGCGATCGCGCAGTGCGAGTCCGGAGGCAACTGGCAAGCCAACACCGGAAACGGCGAATACGGCGGGCTGCAATTCAAGCCGGCCACCTGGGCCCAATACGGCGGTGTCGGCAATCCTGCCGCAGCCTCTCGTGAACAGCAAATCGCGGTTGCCAACCGGCTTTTCGCTGACCAGGGTGTGGAGCCCTGGCCGAAGTGCGGCACTCAGTCTGGCCTCCCGATCGGGTGGTACTCGCACCCCGCGCAGGGCATCAAGGAGCTCATCAACGGGCTGATCCAGGCCGCCGTCCCGCACTGATGATCAAACCGGTCGCGGCCTAGGTTCACGACCGAGCATGTGTTTGGATCGGGCCATGGAAGGTTCGGCAACAGTACATATGGCGGCACCTGCGGACAAGATCTGGAACGTGATTTCAGACGTCCGCAACACGGGAAAGTTCTCGCCGGAGGTCTTTGAAGCCGAGTGGTTGGGTGATGCGACAGGCCCGGCCCTCGGTGCTAAATTCCGCGGCCACGTCAAGAGAAACGAGATCGGACCGGTTTATTGGACGACCTGCGAAGTCACGGCATGCGAACCCGGCCGTGAATTCGGATTCGCGGTCGTTCTCAACGACAGACCGGTCAACAACTGGCACTATCGCTTGGCGCCGTCGGGCGCCGGCACGGACGTGACCGAGTCATTCCGGCTCAGCCCGGCACCGTGGCTCGGCCTCTACTGGTTGTTTGGCGGCTTTCTGCGTAAGCGCCGCAACGTCCGTGATATGACCAAGACGCTGAACCGCATCAAAGATGTGGTCGAGGCGGGCTGACAAGGAAGGCTTGTATGCCAGGCTCCGGAAACAGGGATGTCAAATCGGTCTTCATCACTGGCGCGGGCAGTGGCATGGGCCGGGAAGGGGTCAGGCTCTTCCACGCGAAGGGCTGGCGGGTCGCAGCCGTGGACCGCAACGCTGACGGTCTGGCGGCCCTCGTCCGGGAGCTTGGCGACGAGCGCCTGTGGACCCGCGCCGTCGACGTCACAGTCAAGGCGGACCTGGACGGCGCCCTGGCAGACTTTTGTGCCGACAATGCCGGCGGCGGGCTGGACATGATGTGGAACAACGCCGGGGTCGGCGAATCCGGCTGGTTCGAGGACGTGCCCTACGAGGCCACGATGCGTGTCGTCGAGGTGAATTACAAAGCCGTGCTGACCGGCGCCTACGGCGCACTGCCCTACCTCAAGAAAACTCCCGGCAGCCTGATGTTCTCGACGTCATCGTCGTCGGCGACCTATGGCATGCCGCGCATCGCGGTCTACTCGTCGACCAAGCATGCGGTCAAAGGACTGACCGAGGCACTCAGCGTGGAATGGCAGCGCCACGGCGTACGCGTCGCCGACGTGCTGCCCGGTCTGATCGACACCGCCATCCTGACCACGACGCCGAACCACTCCGCCGATGGCGGCGCGCCAATGACCGCTGACGAGCTGCGCGCCACCGCGCCCAAGAAGGGGATGCTGCGGCTGATGCCGGCGGCCAGCGTGGCCGAAGCGGCATGGCAGGCCTACCACAACCCGAAGCGGCTGCATTGGTACGTACCGAAGAGCATTCGCATCATCGACCTGCTCAAGGGCCTGAGCCCGGAGTTCGTCCGAGGCCGCATCGCCAAATCGCTGCCCGGGTTGATGCCGAAGCAGCAGTAAAGGAGCCAAGTGATGCAGTACAGGTTGGTCGCGGTCGGGTTTGCCCTTGCCGCCAGTGTCGCGGGCTGCGCGGAGCCCCAGACGACGCCGCGTGCCGCCGCGCACCTGACGATCGGCGGCGCCACCCATGCGGCACGTCCGCCCGCGTGCAGCCAGTTGCAGTCCTACCGGACGATCGACATCCGTGACCGTGACGGCCAGGTCGAAGCGGTGGTGTTGTTCAGCGCATCTCGGGTCATCCCGCAGTGGGTGAAGATCCGCAACATCGACGGATTCACCGGCAGCTTCTGGCAAGGCGGGGTGGGTGAAGGGCACGTCGACGTCACCAATAATGCGTACACGATCTCCGGCAGCGCCTACGGCATCAACAACAGCAATCCCAACAAAGTCATCACCACGGACTTCAAGATCACCGCGGAGTGCTGAAACTGCCGTTGAGCGACGGGCATTCTGGGCCGCACCGGGCATACGCTTTGCGAAGACCACCCGACTGTCCGAGGGAGGCGCTGTGAAGGATCGGTTTCACTGGCTTGCGATGCACGGGTTCATCCGGGGCGTCGCGGCGATCGGGCTCCGGCGCGGTGACATGCAGGCCAGGCTGATCGCCGACCCGACGGTGGCCGCCGACCCGGTGCCGTTCTGCGACGAACTGCATGCGCTGGGCCCGATGGTGAAGAGCCGCGTCGGCTATTTGGCGGTCGATCATGCCGTGATCCACAGCGTGCTGCGCTCCGACGACTTCCGGGTGCTGGTGCTGGGTTCGAATCTGCCGGGGCCGGTGCGATGGCTGGAGCGCCGCGCTCGCGACGACCTTCTGCATCCGCTGCGCGAACCCTCGCTGTTGGCCACCGAGCCGCCCGATCACACGCGCTACCGCAAGACGGTATCGGCAGTGTTCACGTCGCGGGCGGTCGCCGCGTTGCGTGATCGAGTGGAGGAAACCGCGGCCAACCTCCTCGAGGAGTTGGCCAACGAGCCCGGTGTCGTGGACATCGTCGGACGGTATTGCTCGCTACTTCCGGTCGCCATCATCAGCGACATCTTGGGTGTGCCCGAACAGGACCGGCCGCGCGTCCTGCAGTTCGGCGAACTTGCCGCTCCCAGTCTGGACATCGGATTGCCCTGGCGCCAGTACCGCACGGTGCAGCGAGGGATCGCCGGATACAACGCCTGGCTCGTCGATCACCTGCAGCAATTGCGTCACTCACCCGGTGACGATTTGATGAGTCAGCTTATTCAGACCGCCGAAAGTGGCTCTGCCGAAACATATCTCAACGAAGCCGAACTCACCGCGATTGCCGCGCTGGTATTGGCCGCAGGGTTTGAAACCACGGTGAACCTGTTAGGCAACGGGATTCGGATGCTGCTCGATACCCCCGAGCACCTCGACACATTGCGCGAGCGTCCGGAGTTATGGCCCAACGCTGTTGAAGAGATCCTGCGGTTGGACTCGCCGGTGCAGCTCACTGCGCGCAAGGCGATCAATGACGTCGAGCTGGCCGGCAGGCAGGTCAAAAGCGGAGACGTGGTGCTGCTCTACCTGGCCGCCGCCAACCGGGATCCGTCGATATTCCCCGATCCGCATCGCTTCGACATCGAACGCCCCAATGCGGGAAGGCATCTCGCGTTCTCCGGGGGGCGGCACTTCTGCCTGGGCGCTGCGCTCGCCCGAGCCGAGGGCGAGGTCGGGCTGCGGGCCTTCTTCGACCGCTTCCCCGACGTTCGGTCGGCCGGTGCCGGGACCAGGCGGGACACCCGGGTGCTGCGGGGCTGGTCGAGCTTGCCGGTAGCGCTCGGGCGGGCGCGAGCGATGGCCCCGGTCGACGCCTAAGGGTCGATCATTGGTGGGCGAGGTAGCGGCTCAGCCAGTCCAACAGGCGTTGCCAGGCATCGGCCGCGGCCACGGTGTTGTAGCGGGGGCCGGTGTCGTTGAAGAAGGCATGGTCGGCGTTGGGTTCGACCACCAGGTCGTTGACCAGTCCGTACCGGTCCAGAGCGGTCTTGGCCGTCGCTTGCGAGCCGGTAACCCTGGTGTCCAGGGCGCCATAGATACCCAGCACCGCTGCCTTGGAACCGGCGAAGTCGGGATTGGGCGGCAACGGCCCGTAGAACGGGACAGCGGCCGAGACTCCCAACGCGCCGGCCCCCAACAGTTGCCACACCAGTCCCCCGCCGAAGCAGAAACCGACCACACCAACCTTCTGCCCCGGTGCGCGGAGCTTCAATTCCGCGACGCCGGAGTTCATGTCGTGGGTGAACTGCTCCGGCGCGATAGTGCTGAGCGCCGCGGTGGCCTGCGCCGGATCCGGGAACGCAGCGGTTCCGCCCTGCTCGGAGAGCAGGTCTATGGCGAGGGCCGAATACCCGGCTCCGGCCAGTCGGCCGGCGACCGACCGTACCCAGTCGGTGAGTCCTTTGTTCTCGTGGGTGACCAGCACGCCGCCCTTGGGATCGGCCGCCTGCGCCAGCGCCCCTTGCAGCTGACCCGATGACCCACCCCACGAGATCGACGATGTGGGTAGTGCGTTCGCCATACCGGGCGGTTGGGCTGGGCCAGTTGATGTTTCGGGGGCCGACGTGGGTCGGGGCGCTTCGGACTGTTCTTGTGCGACCGAGCAGGCGGCCAGCAGCGCGGTCGCGGTCGCGGTGCCCAGTCCGAGCAGGGATAGCCGCCGCACGGCTTCGCGCCTGGTCAGCAGGCCGTCGACGTGGTCGGTGGCGATCTCGTCGGCGATGTAGCGCTGCAGCGGGTTCATCTTGGCGAGTATCCGCCTGGGGCGCGGCGGTTGACACCGGTGTGGTGAGCGAGTTTATTTGCCGCTATGACAGAAGTTTCTATGATCGCGGTCGAGGATGTCGTACTAGGGCTGTGGCGGGCGCTCTCTCGGCGGGACTGGGACGCGGTCCGGTCGTTCCTCGACGAGGACTGCCTCTACGTCGACATGCCGGTCCCCGCGTTGGCGGCGCGTGGTCCCGACGACACCGTGAAGCGACTCAAGATGGGACTCGAGCCGCTCGCGGGCTACGAGAACCACGACGGTGTGCTGTTGACCAACGGCGCCGACGTGATGTACGAGCACTCCGAAACCTGGACGTTCACCTCGGGTGAACAGGGCGTGCTGAGATTCGTCACGGTACATAAAGTCGTCGATGGCAAGATCACGGTCTGGAAAGACTACTGGGACATGAACAGCCTGGTCAGCTTTGCTCCTCCGAATCACTTCGAGGCTCTGGCAGCTGCCGACACATCGTGGATTTTCGATGCTACGGGTCTGATCTAGGTCATCTTTCATTCACTCACGGATGCGTTCAGGGATGGTTGTTACCCGTGGGTATCATCTAGCGCGCTGCAGCAGATCTCGGTTATGATCTGCACCGGCCGAATCGGGTCTGAATGCGGTGGTGGGCGCCTTCATGCCAGCTATTTGTTGTTTGGAGTCGGGAGCGGCCATTTTTCGTGCCTCCTGACGCCACGCCCGGCTCGCCTGAGCCGGGTGATACCCGGACGAACGGAGTGCGAATGTCGCGCCTAACCACCAAATTCAGTGTCGCTGTGGTCCTCGGCTTCACCGCCGTGACCGCGTCAGGATGTTCGCCGATCTTGTCGCTCTTCTCTTTTTGATGCCTTGACGCGTAGGCAACTTTCGGCGCTTCGGGGCTGATCTGAGACGTCGTTCTTCGCTGGTTGAGGTGCCCCGCGGTTAGGGCCATCAATGGTCAGCGAAAGCTCGAAAGCGGGCCTCGAAAGCGGGCTGAGTCCATGTGCGCGGCGGTGTGGCGTTTGTGGGTGGTATCTATAACGGCGATCCACTTCCGCCGCCGGAGCCATGGGCTCGGTGCGTATTCGTGTAAATGCAACAGTGGGCGCCTTGACGTCGGCTATTTGTTTTCTAGAGCCAGGTGCGGCCATTCTTTTCGCTCGCTAGTGCAATGCCCCAGTTTGGCTAGAGCTGGGTAATTCCTGGACGAATGGAGTGCAAATGTTGCGCATTACCAGCAAAGTTAGTGTCGTCTTGATCCTCGGCCTTACCGCCGTGACTGCTTCAGGATGCTAGCCGATTGTTCTATGTCCGATTCTTAGAACCGTGGCAAATACATTGTCTACCTTGATGTTTCGGCTACCAGCGGGCGTCGTGCGGGGGGATGGCGTCATCGACGATCGCACATCGCGCATGCCCTTGAGTAGCGGCCCGCAAAGCGACACGCGCAGATTACTTGTCGGTAAACCTGGCATGCCATGCAGTTCTCGGGTTAGTATCTGCACCGGGCCGAATCGGGTCTGAATGCGGTGGTGGGCGCCTTCAAGCCAGCTAATTTCTCTTCGGTGTCGGGAGCGGTCATCTTTTGTGCTCCTGACGCCATCGACCTGGCTCCAAATTGAGTCGGGCGCAAATCAGGACGAATGGAGCGCGTTATGTCGGGCATCACCAGCAAGATCACTGTCGCCGTAATCCTCGGGTTTACCGCCTTGTCGGCGACGGGATGTACGCCGGTCTTGTCGCTCATCACGGTAACGATGTAAGCCCGGGCGGCTCGTCGCACTGTGCGCCGGCACCCGCGGGCAGACGCCAATTGAGCTGTTTGCCCGTTCGGAGTCCCTGACCACGACCTGACGCCCTCGGGTAGGCATCATGTTCGTCCGCGCAGTGTGGGAGTTCACCAATGCTTCTGTGCAACGCAGAAGGCTGATTGCCTCTGGCGTCGGCGAGGCGTTTGGTGGGCTGAGGTCATGCGCAGGGCCGGCACGTTCATGGCGTGCCTTGCGCGGTGTTCGTCGTCTGTCCGGGCCGCGGGTACTTCGCGGCCCGGACATTGACGGTTGCGTGCTGCCCAGATAGAGGCCGGCGCGATGAGCCCTGCTCTAGTCTCAGGGGTAACCACACCGACGAGCGTCGCCGGCTCGGCGCTTCCCGAGCGGCTTCATTGCCGGAAAAACAGGATCAATGGCCAAGGCGTGGCATCTGCGACGCTTTGATCGCATCGCGACGGGGAGGGCGACCTGATGCCGCGTTTCGAGACAGAAATGGAAGTCTGCCCCCATTGCCGCCGGGCAGCCGAGGCCAAGATCGAGTACATCCGCGACCGCGGCGGCAATGTGGTCCGGCGCGTGGTGCGGGATATCAACTGCCGATACGCCGACTGCCCGGGTAGCGAAGTACCCCCGCACTGGGGCTAGCCAACGTTGCACATCGCGAAGCCGGTGCGGTAACCGCTTGCGCCGTGCACCGCCATCATCTCGGAGTGGGCCATGCCCCGACGGGAAATCCCGCGGTCGCGGACACGGACGGGCGCCTGGCGTGTCACATTTTGTCCGCATCTATGTCACATCCGACGCGCATCCCCTTGTGCGGCAACTGATCTTGATTTACAGCCAATCGAGATCCCCTGTGCACCAACCACTTTCGTCGTCACATACCGGTGCTCCGATGGACAGGCCGGAACCGTACCGGTTGAATGGAAAGTTGAAAAAATCTTTCGGGAGTTTTCGCGAAAACCCTCGTGATCATGGGGTTTGGCGTCGTATTGTACGTGTGTCTCGGGCAACAGAACGGCTCTCTGGAAACAGATTGTCCCTTGGACGAACGGGGGTAACACCATGTCACGTCTCAGCAGTAAAATTGTCGTCGCCGTGATTCTCGGATTCACCGCGCTTACGGCATCGGGGTGCACGATCCCGCTCACTATCGACCCAGGTGGCTCTGGCCTAGTCTTTACGCCTTAAAAGGCACTCAGTAGTCGTGGGGTGAGTTCGCGATAATCCCTGTGAGGACAGGGGTTATCGCGGATCTCCGCTCTATGGCCAGGCCTTCGGTGCGTCTCCGTCGGGATGCATCTCGCGACTGGCCGCATTGCGGGGCAATGCTTTAGACGTGTCGGTCCCGCACGTCGTGGCGGTCGTCCGATCTGGACGGTCGAAAACCCATGTGCTGCAGGGTTGATTCGGTCCGCTCCCCCTGCGGAGTGTCACCGTGAGGTCGGCCGACCGTCGGCGTGCGGATGCGGAGCGCGCCGTGGGATCGCTCGCGCCACTGTTCCTCCGGCGTGCGCGCATGCAAAACGGCCGAGCTACCGCGGTTCCATTGTTGCTGTAGTGCAACAGCTCTCGGTTGACCGCGGTGACTGACGCGCCGCCGGGCGTACCTCAATGAGGGTGCGCCCAGAGCGGCGCGGTCAGCTTACTTGTGACCGGGATGCACCGGTCGGCTGCTATCAAGGTGAGCAGGTCAATGGGCTGCAATCGATAGTGAGAGGTACCGTGCACCCCGACGTTGTGGCAGCGCTAAAGGCGAGGATAAAGGCGACGATAATCTTGCTCGTGCGACGTGACATGGCAGTTCCCCCGTTCGTCTTTGAACGATCTGTTGCCAGAAATATGGACTTGTGAACGCCCGAGTACCCGAGATGGATGGAGTCTACGCCGTAATCCCACTGAACCAAAGGGTTTCGTCGTGTGGATGATTCTCGCGCGTGACCGCGTCGGCCCTGGGTAAAGCTGGAGTTCCCAGTAGGTCAACGAATTTCGCGTTCACCGATGCATTCGGTCCGTTGCGTCAAGAACAGCGCAAAACGTGAAAAGCTATTGCTTTGAAGCTAAGTCGTGCAGCACGCGAAGACGGACCGGGTAGTGCTTGCCCTTGACCTTCACCCAGCCGTGCCTGCTGACCCACGCGGTCGTACCGAGCGCGGTGGAAGTGCTGGGGCTGGATGATGCTGGACTCCTGGCCCAAGGCGATCAGCGCGCCCAGCTTGAGCACGGCGAGCTGCCGCTCGGACAGCTCGAACCGGTCGGCAAGCCGGGCAGCGACGGCCCCGGGAGCCCCTGATCGCCACGCTCGCGGCGCTGCAGCATGTCGACCACCTTCTTCTACTGCCACGGCATCGTAATGACGCAGAGCCGCGATGGTCTGTTGGCGGTCAGCACGGACGAGACGACCACCGCGGGGCGTCGCAGGTAGATCGGAAAGTAGGCCAGCGCCCCGCCCTGCGCCATGCCTCGGGTACTAGGACTCAGCGCGTTGCTTGAGCGACTTCAGTGTGTCGGACAGCGTGCGGCCCACCTGACGCACAGCAATCCGATCGGCAAGGTAGCCCAACAATCCGCCGGGCGCCTGATAAGACAGCCGGAACGTGACTTTCGTTTGGCCCCCTGCGGCATCGCGCAGCCGGATCCGGCCACGCAGCGCGACGCCCGTGATGCCCACCCAGGCGAGGTCGCGGCGCTCGTCGAATTCGACCACCTCGATCAGGCCACCAACCGGCACCGAGCCGATTTTCCAATGGACGGTATAGCGGGCACCGACGCCGGCAGCCTGGTCGTTCGCCGCTTCCCAACGCTCGAGGTTCGCCATGAACTGTGGGTAGCAGTCCGGGTCGCTGACGATTTTCCAGACGGACTCGCGGTCGGCCCGGATGACGCATCGGCGTTCGACGCGCATCAGCCGATCACCGGCAAGCGACGTTTGGCGGCAAGGCGGTCGACACCGGCTTGCAGGCTGGCGATTACTTTGTCGTGAACCGCTTCGTCGTCACCGTCGACGTCAATTGGTTCCTGCACCTCGATCGCGATCTTGGTGGGCAGCGGAATGTGGCCCGCCAGGTCGCCAATGTTCAAGCCCCAGGGCAATGCCAGCGATATCGGAATGCTCTTGAGCCGCAGTAACTTATCCGCCATCACTATCTTGGCCAGCCACTGCCCGCGGTTGAGGAACAACGCGCTCTCCTGGCCTCCGACGCTGGCGACCGGGACGATTGGCACGCCGGTCTCGCGAGCCAGCTTCACGTAACCCATCCGGCCGCCGAAGTCGACCTTGTGGCGCTCCCACGACGGCCGGAACACTTCGTAGTCGCCGCCGGGATAGACCAGCAGAGCTGCACCGGAATCCAGTGCGAGCCGGGCATTTTCAGGGTTGGCAGCGACGGTGCCGAATTTACGCAGCCAGCCAAGCGGCGGTGCCGAGACGACGAGGTTGTGGGCCAGCTGGTAAAACGGCCGCTCGACGCCGAAGTACGAGCAGAACGCAAGCGTGAATACGAAGGTGTCGGGGGGCACGTTGCCGCCGCTGTGGTTGCCGACCATCAGCACCGGTCCCTCGCCGGGGATTCGATCCAACCCTTGCACGTCCGCCCGGAAGTACAGCGACGCGAGCAACCAAGTGCCCGGCAGTTGATCGCGGATGTAGTCAGGGTCGCGCTGGTCGAAGTCGGCCTTGGGGACCCTGGACACGACCTGTCTGCGGGTCCAGTCAATGGCCTCCCCGACGAGCCCCATGTCCGTGTCCTGTCGCTAGCGTTTTCTCGGGTTCGACTACCCGGATTGCGCGGCTTTCACACGGCTATGTGGCGCAGCAAGTTTGGTCAGGGCGCTCGTCTTGGGGCCCGAACGTGTCGGAGTCGGCGAGAACGGTGTAAATCTCCCACCGTTCACCGCCGGGTCCGGTAATCCACACTTTGTCCTGTGTGGCGAAGCAGCAGGTGGTCCCGATCTCCTCTTCGGTGAACATGCCCTCACCCGCGAGCCGACCGACCTCCTGATGTACCACCTCGCTGGATTCGACCTCCACACCGAGATGGTTCATGGTTCCGCCATGCCCAGGGCTTTCCAGCAGCACGAGTTTGAGCGGGGGTTCGGCGATCGCGAAGTTGGCGTAGCCGGGTTTGACCTTCGCGGGCTGGGTGCCGAAGAGCGTGGAGTAAAACTTGATTGCCTCGTCGAGGTCGTCGACATTGAGGGCGAGTTGCACGCGGGACATGGCGATCTCCTATCTGCCGTTACATGTTCGTGGTGGATGTGGGCAAGAGCTCGGTGATCAGCGTCCGTACGCGGTCGGCGATCTCGTCGCGGATGTTGCGGACGGTTGTCAAGGGTTGGCCCGCGGGATCGGGCAACTTCCAGTCGCGGTAGGACACGCCAGGGAAATAAGGACAGGCATCGCCACAGCCCATGGTGATCACGACGTCGCTGGTCTGTACCGCGGCATTGGTCAGGACCTTGGGTGTGGCGCCGACGAGGTCGATACCGAGTTCTGCCATGGCGGCTACGGCTGCCGGGTTGATGTACTCGGCGGGTTCGGTTCCCGCGGAACGCACTTCGATGCGGTCTCCGGCCAGGTGGCTCAACAGGGCGGCGGCCATCTGCGAGCGGCCCGCGTTGTGAACGCAGACAAACAGGACGCTGGGCTTGTCGGCCATCAGTCGCCTTCGATTCCGAACAGCCGGGTGCGCAGCGCCAGCGATACGTAGACCAGTCCGATCAGCACAGGGACTTCGATCAGTGGTCCGACCACCCCGGCCAGGGCTTGCCCAGACGTGACACCGTAGGTGGCGATTGCCACGGCGATGGCCAGTTCAAAATTGTTCCCGGCGGCGGTGAACGCCAAGGTAGTCGTACGCGCGTAGCCGAGCCGCAACGCGAATCCCAGGGTATATCCGCCGGCCCACATGATCGCGAAGTACGCCAGTAGTGGCACCGCGATGCGGGCGACATCCCAGGGCCGCGAGGTGATTTGGTGGCCCTGAAGGGCGAAGAGGATGACGATGGTGAACAACAAGCCATACAGGGCCCACGGCCCGATACGAGGCAGGAAACGCGTCTCGTACCACTGGCGGCCCTTGGCCTTTTCGCCGAGACGGCGCGACAGGTATCCGGCCAGTAGCGGAACGCCGAGGAAGATGAGCACGGACTTGGCGATCTGCCATGGAGACACGTCAATGCCGCTTTGCGGCAGTCCCAGCCAGCCGGGCAACACGGCGAGATAGAACCAGCCCAGCGCGGCGAACATGACAACCTGAAACATCGAGTTCAACGCGACGAGCACGGCAGCGGCTTCGCGATCCCCGCACGCGAGGTCATTCCAGATGATGACCATGGCGATACAGCGGGCCAACCCGACGATGATCAGCCCGGTGCGGTACTGAGGCAGGTCGGCTAGTAGCAACCAGGCGAGAGCAAACATGAGCGCGGGCCCGACGAGCCAATTGAGCACTAGCGAGGATGCCATCAGCTTGCGGTCGGCGGTCACCTCGTCGAGCCGGTCGTATCGGACTTTCGCCAACACCGGATACATCATGACGAGCAGACCGACCGCGATCGGTAGTGAAATCCCTTGGATCTCAACAGTACTCAAATCCGATCCGAGACCAGGAACAAGCCTGCCCAGCAGCAGGCCGCCTGCCATCGCGACGCCGATCCAAAGCGGCAGAAACCGGTCCAACGTCGAGAGCCGGGCGGTTGCCGCGCCCGGAGTGGACAGCGATGCGTCGGTGTCGGTCACGGCTTGCTCCGCCCAGCGGCCGCCAGGGGCTGGCCGTCAAAACCCAGGACCGACGAAAGCTGCTGCAATGCCGAGGGGATGACCCAGTAATACACCCAGGTGCCGCGCCGCTCGCAGTCCAGCAGCCCGGCCGAGCGCAGCAACTTGAGGTGATGGGAAATCGTGGGTTGCGAGACATCGAAGGTCGCCGAGATTTCACATACGCAGGCTTCACCGCCCGGGTGGCTCGCGATCAGGCTCAACAGCCGCAGCCGTACCGGGTCGCCTAGCGCCTTGAACATCGCCGCCAGGTCCACTGCCTGCGACTCGCCCATGGCGGCCACGCCCAGCGCCGGACAACAGGAGGACTGATTCGACATTCTTCTATATAAGCATCTATCGAATCAAGGCGCAAGAGCGGGTTCGGCTCAGGTGCTGTTGAGTAGCAGCATCAGCCCATAGTCCATGTGGATCTGCTGATGGCAATGCAGCAGCGACAGCCCGGGCTGGTCGGCGACGAAGTCGATGTCCATGCTTTGGTAGCCGCCGAGCATCGCGACGTCCTTGTGTACACCGGCCGTCGGCGAACCGGCGAACTGCGTGATTTCGAAGGTATGCCGGTGCAAATGCATCGGATGCAGGTCGTCGGTGGCATTACGGAAGCGCAGCCGGTAGCGCATGCCGCGTTGCACGTCGAGCACGGGTTTGTTGGTGTCCATCGAGAATGAGGTGCCGTTGATGGTCCAGATGTTGAAACCGTTGTCGGCCGCGTTGCGTTTCTCGATCAGCATTTCGATGGTGTGGTCGGGTGGCGGAATCGGTGTGGGCGTGGCCGATGCGAAAAGCCGGTAGTCCCACAGGAATGGCGGGGGCGGTGTCCACTGCGGGTCGCCGCCGCGGCCATCGTATTCGACGACCACGCCCATGCCGTGGCCACGGTCATCGTCGGAGAGATCGCCCAGCACCCACACTCCTGGACTGGTCATGCTGATCAGCGCCGAGATCCGTTCGGCGGCACCGAGCCACAGGACCGGTACCGGTGCCGGATTCGCCACCGGATTGCCGTCCAGCGCTATCACATTGAAGGTATGGCCGGGCAGGGCCAAGCTGCGGGATTCGGTAGCGCTGCCGTTGAGGACGTGGAGCAGGATCCGCTGCCCAGCCTGGACGCGGATGGGTTCGCCGTGGCCTAGCTTGCGGCCGTTGACGGCGAAAGCACCGTAGCTGACCTCGTATCCGTGTGGATCACCACGCGCCAGCGACGCCCGCATGGCCGAATCGCCCTTCTCCTTGAGCTCGGGGTCCTGGGCGCCGGCCAGAAAATCGCTGGCCATGTCGCCCCCTCGGCTGAAAGTGGGCTCGAATTCCTTGAGCGTCAAGAAGATCTCTTGGTCGTATGCACCGGGGTTCTGTTTGGGTTCGATATAGACCGGGCCGACCAATCCGCTGTACTGGCCCCGGGAGAGGTCGGCGCGTGGAACTACGTGGGTGTGATAGAAGCGGAAGCCCGCCGGACCAGGCACGAACGTGATCCTCCGCATCCCGTGTGCGGGAATGTACGGTGTGCCCTCCTCGGCGGCGCCGTCGACGTCAACGCTCAGCTGTTGGCCGTGCCAGTGCAGTTGCTCTTCCGTGTCGGTGTCGTTGTAGATGTCCACCCAGGTCCGCTGCCCCTCTTTCAAGCGCAGCAGCGGTCCGGGGAACTGACCGTTATAGACCGTGGTGGAAACACTATGGTCTGGCGCCAATTCGACGGCCCCGGTGCCGATTCGCAGGGTGTAGTCAGGATTGCCGTTGGGCGGTGAGGGTGGTGCTGTCTGCGAGCAGCCGGCAACTGTACCGACGCCGGCTGTGCCGGCGGTGACTACCGCCAGCCCACCCCATTTGAGGAAATCACGTCGATCCACGACACGCCTTGTCTGGAGACCCACCTTCCGGCCATTCCCCGATGAGAACGATAGTCGTGTTTTCGGCCTCAGTCGCCGACGACATCGAGGCAATAGATGCGGGCGGAGTTCTGATGCGCAATGAGATCGACTACCCGGATCGCATCGGCCTCGCTCCAGTCTCCGTCGTCGACGAATCCACGGAGCACTCGGTGAATACCTTTGCGCCACAACGCGGCGCCCAAGTAGTGCAGTTCGACCGGCCCGAAGCCATCCGACGAATACAGGATCTTGCGGAAGGGCGCCATCTCCAGCAGTCTGGCGATGAACGCCGCTCCCCGGGCGCCCAGGTAGTTGATGCTCAATCCGCCGTCGAGATAGACGTTGTTGAAAGCCTGAGCCAGATAGCCGGCTTCGCGCTCGTAGGGATAGCAGTGCAGCAACACGATCGGGGTGTCGCCGGATTGACGCAGAAAGTCGAACAGAAACAGCGGATTGGCTTTGTGTAGATCGCAGTCGCGGTCGCCGAAGCCGACATGAAACTGCAGCGGCTTGCCGAGCCGCAAGGCCTGGTGCAGCCCGAAACGCAGCAGAGCTCGATCCTGCAGTCGGGTCCCGTCGCGTTCCCGCCACCGACCGGCGGCTTCGGCGACTTCCGACGCGGTCGGCTCGGTCAAGTCGCCGTCGAAACCGCCGCGGTAGGCCAGGATGGACTTGGTGCCGACGGCGTGGGCCGCACGCTCGTGCAGGATCTCTTCGAATGCGGACGCGTAATCGCCGGGCGCCTGTGCGGCCTGTTCGGCTACCTGTTCGAGGCGGACTACCTCGTGCGCACGGTTGCCCGATAGCGCGCTCAATTCGGCCACATTCGTTGTGCCGGAAACGATTCCGGTATCCACTAGCCAGTCGCTCACTTTGGCGGCCGGCAGGAACAGCCGGGCCAGCTCGCTCTCGCTGCATTCGCGGCGGCGCTCCCAATAGATCTGTGGATCAACGTGTTCAGGCAATCCCAGGACGGGGCCGCAGTGGGCGCGCACCGCGAAGCCGAGCTGTGAGTCGAAACCCGAATCCGCGAGCGGCTCGGTGTTGGCCTCGTTGAGGGCATTCTCGAACCCTTGCCGATCCCTCGGCTCTAACCAGCATCCGTGGACGTGTTGATCGATCAATGCCACTTCGCCGATGTGATGCGCGAGAGCCGATGGGGCCGCCACCGCTACAGGCTCCATGCCATCCGGAATTTGTCCGCCAGTTGCTCCGAGGTCAGGTCGCCATAGTGCGCATGCTCGAGGCGGCGGACGGCGACAACCATGTCGACCGCGGACTCGCCCAGGATGTTTCGCAGTAACGCCGAATTATCCAGCGCGGCAATCATGTCCACCTGAGATAGGGCAAGGTCCGTGATTCCGGCATGCTCGCGGTCGGAATCGGACAGCTTCGCCGGGTCTACCGTCGTTTCCGGCGGCAATGGGGCGTCACGTCGGATTCCGTCCAGCGCCAGCCCGAGGATCGCCGCCGAAGCGAGGTAAGGATTCGCCGACGGGTCGACGATCTTCACCTCGACATTGCCCCCGTATGCGCTGCCGGGCCCACCCTTGACGAATCGCACTGCGGCCTCCCGATTCTCGATGCCCCAGCAGGCATAAGCCCCCGCCCAATTGCCCGGCTGCATGCGTAAACCGGACACGATCGATCCGCACAGCACACCCTGAGCCTCCGGCAGCCCGCGAATCACCCCCGCTACCGCGCTCTCCCCCGCCGGCGTCATGCCGCCGGCGCCCCGGCCGCCGGAAAATAGCGGGCCTTCCGCCTTGGTCAGCGAGAAGTGCTGGTGTGCACCGGATCCGACGCTGCCGGCAAAGGGCGCCGGCGACAGGCTGATGCGCAAGCCATGGCGGCGGGCAGCGCGGCCGATGATGATCCGGGTCAGTATCAACTGGTCGGCCGCGGCCACCGGCGGCAGCGGCGACAACGAGATCTCGAACTGGTTGGCCCCGTACTCGGGATGCAACTGCTCGATCCCCACGCCGGAGGTGGCGGCCGCCGCGATGACATCACGGACGAACGCCTCATGCTCGAGCACACCGGCGAGGCCGTACTGCGCCCACAGCGTCGACGGGAGCCGGCCGCCCTCGGAATCGACCAGTACGAACTCGATCTCATGACCGACGGCCGCATCGATGCCGGCGGCACTGAGCGCGGCCTCGACCCGGCTCAGCGTTCCCCGGCTGCAGGTGGGAACCGGTGTGCCGTCCTGCTCGAAGAATCCGGCGGGCGCCCACGCCAACCCGTCGCCGACGAGCCGCGCCGCCGATAAGTCGATGCGCACGCGTTGATCGCCGATCACCCCGACGTCGTCGGTAAAGGCGATGCCGGTCTGGTCGATGGCGAACGCATGCCATGACGGGCTGGCACCGAGGCCCGGATCGGCGAAGGTGCTGGTGTGCCGGATCGGCACGGTTTTGGCTAGCGTGAGCCCGGCGGGGTTCACGACGGTACCGATGACGGTGTCGACGCCCTCGGCCTCCAGCTGGGCGACCGCCGCGGCCGCAAGCGGCGTTGCGGTCATCGCAGCCCTACCGGCGGATGCCGTTGACGACTATGCCCGGCTGGGCAGGGTCAGCATGCAGGTCTGGCCGATATCGAGGGTTCGCAGCATCCGGCCCATGCCGACCCATAACGCGCACGACATCGCGAGGTCGGCGAGCAGCTCCTCGGAGAAGTGCTCGTTGCACCGGCTCCAAAAGTCTTCGTCATCGCGCAGCTTCGTGTGCTCGGTGCCGAACCGGTGCGCGAACTCGGCGGCCAGCCGCTCCTGCTCGCTGAACCCCGGCCAGGTGCGCCACTCCAGCGCGTGCTCGTAAAGCTCTTCGTCGACGCCGGCGGCCGGTCCGTCCGCGTCGCGGGTGTTCATGCACACGGTGCATTCGTTGTCGTGGGCGATCACGGCGCGGGCGATTTCGCGCGTGCGCATCGGCAGCCGGTTCTTGGTGTAGACCGCCTGGCTGAAGTTGGCGATCGCACCGCCGAGGTCCGGGGACTTGGTGGCCCAGCTGTAGATATCGTCGTCGGCGAACGTTCCGATTCGGCTCATGGCGTGATGGTACGCCCGCACTCCGGTGTTCTGGAACACGTTCTAGGTTCTGCCGCCGGTGCCGGCCGGCAGCCGGGCGGTGGCGGGCGCGTTGTCAGGCCAATCACGTTGGGCCAGAACGCGGTGGGCGATGTGCTGCAGCGCGATTTCGACTTCGTGGCGGTCCGGACGGCCCTGGTAGCTGGGCGAACGGGATAGTTTGTCGACAATCCAGGCCAGCAGCAACGAGTAGACGTAGTCGACCTGCTGGCCTCCCGCCGCAGTCAGCCACATCTGATCGCCGTTGCGCTGCGCGTAGCCGCTGGAGATCAGGCGTCCGAAAGTGGGTTCCAGGACTTCGAATGGGATCCGCATGGACTCGCCGATGTCGCTGAGACGGGCCGTACCGTACATCTGCCCGAAGCGGTAGATCCGCATCACGCCCCATAGTCCGGCCACGTCGAGGCGACAGTCGGGCCGCATCGCGATGCTGCGCAACCGCACCCCCGGGTCGCCCCGCAGCATGCGCGCAATTGCGTTCTCCAGCAGCCTTTCCGGAGTGTCGGTGGTAGGCATCCCGAATCCGTCGCCGAGATCGACTGCGCTGTTGTGGATGTCGCGCAGTGGGATCTCACGCAGGAACAACGCGAGGACGAAGCCGAGCATCGCGACCGGCGCCGCCCAGAAAAACACCTCGCTCAGCGACTCCGAATAGGCCGCCACGATGGGGGCGGCCACGTTATGTGGCTGGTGATGCAGGGCCCCCGGTGAACTGACGGCTTCGGGCGACGCGCCGCTGGCCGCCAGGGCCGCACCCATCCGGCTCTTGAGGAAGTTGGAAAACAGCGAACCGAAAATCGCGGCGCCGAACGAACTGCCGATGGTGCGGAAGAACGTCACGCCCGAGGTGGCGACACCGAGATCCTCGAAATTCGAGGTGTTCTGCACGATGAGTACCAGCACCTGCATGGACAAACCGATGCCTGCGCCCAGGATGACGAGGTAAAGCGACTGCACGAGGGCCGAGGTCGACGGGGTCATCCGCGACATCAGCAGAAACGCCAGGGCCATCAGCGCGGTGCCGGTCACGGGAAAAATCTTGTACCGGCCGGTCTTGCCGACCAGAGTGCCGCTGCCGGTCGAGGTGATCAGCATCCCCACCACCATCGGCAGGGTGCGCAGTCCCGACGTCGTCGCGGAGACGCCGTTGACGTACTGCATGTAGGTGGGCAGAAAGGTCATGGCGCCCAACATCGCGAAACCGACGACGAACGACAACACACAGCACACCGTGAACACCGGGCTGGCAAACAGCCGAGTCGGCAGGATCGGTTGCGAGACATGGCTTTCGACCCAGACAAATGCGGCGAGCGCCGCCCCGGCGCCGACGAACAGACCGATGATCGTCGGCGAACCCCACGGGTAGAGGGTGCCGCCCCAGCTGGTCGCCAGCGTCAGGCCGGCGGCGCCCACACCGACCAACACGATTCCCGCGTAATCGATGACGGGCTTGGCGGACGAGGCCAGCGCCGGAATGGCTGCAGCGGCAACGAAGATCACCAGCACCGAGATCGGTACGTTCACCCAGAACGCCCACCGCCAGGTCAGGTAATCGGTGAAGTAGCCCCCCAACAACGGCCCGACGACCGTCGTGACACCGAAGACCGCGCCCAGGATGCCCTGGTAGCGGCCGCGCTCGCGCAGCGGGACAACCTCACCGATCAAAGCGCTGGCCGTGACGGTGATCCCGCCGCCGCCGATTCCCTGCAGGGCCCGCGATGCCACCAGCATGCCCATCGACTGGGCCAGCCCGCAGCACACCGACCCGATCACGAAGAACACGATGGCGGACTGAAATACGCGCTTGCGGCCGAACAGATCGCCGAGCTTTCCGGCCAGCGCGGTGACGATCGTCGACGCCAGCAGGTAACTCGTGACGACCCAGGATTGATGACCGGCGTCGCCCAGGTCGGCAACGATGGTCGGCAACGCGGTCGCGACGATGGTCTGGTCCAGCGCTGCGAGCAGCATCCCGAGCACGATCGCAACGAAGATCAGGTTTCGGCGTTGCGGGGTGATGAGCGCGCTGCCGGCTGCGGGATCCACCGCGGGATTGGCCTGGGTTGCTGCGGTGGATGCTGCTCTCGGGCTCGTCATGCCTGCCTTCCCGTCGGCGTTCGATGCTAACGGGTGCCCAGGGTCAACCCGCGGCAACCGCGCCGCGGGTTAGTTGCTGCGTGCCAGTACTACGCGATAGAGCCCGGCGGCCGGGAAACGCACTGCGCCAAGTAGAGCGGTTCGCCCAGCTTCTCCATCAGCTGGAGCTGGGTCTCGAGATAGTCGACGTGGTTTTCCTCGTCGGCGATGATCTTCTCCAGCAGGAACGCGCTCGTGCTGTCCTCTTTCGTGCGGCACATGATCACGCCGGGCTTGAGGCGGTTCAGAACCTCGTACTCGATTGCCAGGTCGGCCTCGAATTGCTCGCGCAGCGTCTGGCCGATGCGCAACGAGAAGAGGCGCTGGTAGTTCGGCAGGCCGTCCAGCAGCAAAATGCGGTCGGTGATGGCCTCGGCGTGACGCATCTCGTCGAAGGACTCCGCACGTGTGTGCTCGGCTATCTCGGTGAAGCCCCAGTTCTCCTGCATTTTGGAATGCAGAAAGTACTGGTTGATCGCGGTCAATTCGCTGGTCAGCTGCTCGTTGAGCAGACGCAAAACGTCCGGATCCCCTTGCATGATCACTCCTCCGGTGTCAGGGCTGTCATGTCGGAGCGCGGCAGGTGGGCTGGGCGGGAGCGCACCATGCCGGCCGTAGCAGCACTTTGCCACGCAAATTTCTAATCTTCCAGCAAGGTATGGCTGCGCTCACTAGCGAGAATGGCAGCACGGCGAGTAGTTAGGATCGTCTAACCTACTTAGGTTAGACTCCCTTAACGTGAGGCCTGTTCGGGTGACTGCTCGTGGATGGGACGTGCGCTGATGTACGTATGCCTGTGCGTGGGCGTCACCAATCACACCGTCGCCGAGTGCGTGGCCCGTGGCGCCTCCACCTCCAAGGAGCTGGCCGCGGCGTGTGGTGCCGGCGGCGACTGCGGGCGGTGCCGTCGTACGCTTCGGGCGATCATCGCCGCGTCGCAACAAGTCGACAGCGAGCTAGAATCTGCGGCGTCGCTCTAGCGGCGCAGGGTCGCACCGCGTTTCGTCAATTCCTTTTGGTTCAGTACTTCAGTTTTGCTTTCGCTCCGCGAAATCGGCCAAGGCCGCGGCGTTGGCCTGCGCGCCCATCAGCTCGGCGAAGTGCGCGTTTTCCCGCGCCGTTGCGGCCGCGATTTCCGGCCGAATCGGTTCGGTCATCGTGTGTTTGACCGCCATCAAGCTCGAAACCGGCCGGGAGGCGAGGATTTCGGCATATCGACGGGTCTCGGGCAGCAGTTCCTCGGGATTGCAGACCCGCCAGACCAGGCCCATCCGCAACGCCTCTTGCGCGTCAACCCACTCCGAGGACATCAGCAACCACGCGGCGTTCTGCCGCCCCACCAACTGCGGCAGCAGATAGGACGAGGCCGCCTCGGGGGCCACGCCCAGGCTGGTGAACGGACACTTCAGCCGCGCCGTCGTCGACATGAACGCCAGATCCGCGTAGCCGAGGATGGTGGCGCCGATCCCCACCCCTACGCCGTTCACGGCGCAAATCAGCGGCTTGGGAAACGCGCTCAGCGCGTCGATCATGCCCGGGAATCCGTGTTTGCCGGGAGCGAAGGCGGGGTCGGTGATGCGCGCCTGCATCTCGGCGAGATCGGTGCCGGCGCTGAAGCCGCGGCCGGTCCCGGTCAGCACCACGACCGCGATCTCCGGGTCGTCGGCGGCGGCCAACAGCGCCTCGGCGGTGGCGTCGTAGAGCGCTTCGTTGAAAGCGTTGAGCGCCTCGGGCCGGTTCAGCGTCAGGGTGCGTACCCGATTGGTGTCGTCGATCAGCAGCGTCACCGCTGCAGCCTAACGTCGCGCCGTCGCCGGCCTGACCTCACCCGTTGCTATAGACGCGAGTTGGCGCGATCAGCACCACGGCGCGGCGTTCGGATGCCATCACCCGGTCGTACTCGTCCCAGTCGTCGTGGGATCCGCCGGCGGCGGTGAAGACCTCGCGAAGCAGGAGTCGCAGCTGCTCGGCGTCGGCAAGCCACGGCCGCGAGTGATCGGGGCCGGCCAGTTCGGCGCGTCCCTCGACGGTCGCCCACTGCCAGCCGTTGCGGAACGTGACGGCCAGTTGCGGGCGCTCCCGGAGATTGGCGAGTTTGACTTTGCCGTAGGTGGTGAAACCGAGGACCATTTCACCGGTTTCCGGGTGCGGTAACAGTCCGACGTTGACCAGCGACGCCTGCACGGTTCCATCGGCACGAACGGTCGAGATCACCGCCAGTCCGCTTTCCCCTGCCGCCAGCGCCACCGCGTCGTTGAGTGTTGTCATCTGCGATCCTCACGTTCTAAAAGCTGCCTTGAACACGTAGCGGCTGGTTGGCACCGTGTCGATGTTCTCGTTAGCGCCGAATGCAGTCGTGCTGGCGACCATCCGGCCCAGCCGGTGCCGTAGGTCGTCATCGTCGGCGGCCCCGAAAAACGCCTTCAGATCAGTGACCGCCTCATCGGGGAACAACTCCTCGACGATGCCCGCGATTCCCGGCGCGTCGGGAGTCAGCGCCCGCACCACCCAGTTCTGGGTATAGCCGAACGTCGCCTGTGTCTCAATGGCCACCGAGGTGTGGTCGCGCTGCCAACGGGTGAGCCAGGTCGCCTGGTCCATGTCCGGGGGCCGGCGGAGCAGCGCGATGTTCGCTAAACCCGTTGTGCGAGAACCAGGCTCGCCGACCGGAGCGGCCAGCGGGACCGACTCGGTCACCAGGTAGGCGGCGAGCTGCTCACATTCGGCCTCGAGCAGAGCCAGCGCCGCGGTCATCTGTTCGCCGTAGCACTGCTGCGTCCACATGCTCACCACGGCACCGGCCGGTGGGTCCATGGTCGTCAGCGTCATCAGCGAGTGCCGCACCGCGCCGTCGCGGACATTGACAGCCAACCCGGGCAGGCCCAGGCCCAACAGCGCATCCGCCACCGGGCCCCGTTGGCGGGCACACCAATCGTCGTCCGCGTCGGCGCGCATCAGCACCGCGATCACCTTTTCCATAGGGGTGAACCTACCGTCGGGGCCGGCCCTGCAGTGCCGCTATTTGACCACACGAACCTGCTGTTCACTGCCGATCGACTCCCCGATGATGCCGGCGAGCCGCCGATAGGATTCGTCGCGGCCGCTAGAGGACCGGAACACCAGGCCGATTCGTCGACCGGGGCGTGGAGTGGCGAACTGCGCGAGCCCGAGCTGGCTTCGCGCGGCCTCCACCGGCGCAGCGCTCTGCGGGATCAAAGTCACCCCCAGCCCGCCGGTCACACATTGCACCGCCGTCGCCAGCGATGCGGCCCGGGTATCGGCGAGTTCAGCACGGACCCCCGCCTTCTGGCAGACGTCCAGAGCCTGATCGCGCAGGCAGTGGCCCTCGTCCAGGAGCAGCAACGGCAAGTCCGACAACGCCGATACCGGCACCCGGCGCTTGCCTGAGAGTGGGTGCCCGGGCGGTACCGCAAGTAAGAAATCCTCTTCATAGATCGGGACTTCGGTGATCCCGCTGGGGTCGGCGGGCAGTGCGATCAGGGCCGCGTCCAGTGCACCGCCGCGCAGCGCCGCCAGCAGGCGTTCGGTCTGGTCTTCGATCACCCGCAGCGTCAGCGCGGGAAGGCGACTGGAGAGTCCGGCCAGCACGGTGGGCAGCACGTAGGGCGCCACCGTGGGGATCATGCCGAGCCGCAGCGTGCCCTGCAGTGGATCCGACGTCCCCGCCACGGCGGCGGTGAACGCCTCCGCGGCCTCGACCACGGCTTGGGCGAGCGGCAGGAGGTGCGTACCTTCGCGCGTCAAGCGGACACGCCGCGTCGAACGCTCGACGAGATGGGCGCCCAGGCCGGTCTCCAGCGCCGCCAGCGCCTGCGAGAGCGTCGACTGGCTGACACCGAGAGCCGTTGCGGCACTACCGAAATGATGCCTCTCAGCTACCGCTGTGAAGGCCCGCAGCCCGGCGAGGGTCGGCTGAAAACTCTTATCGGTCATGGCAATAAGTATAGTGCGATATATCACCTTTACTTCAGACGCCGCTCCCGGCACCATGGTGGAAGACACTTAATCTTGACTTAATCCAGATAAGGAGCGGATATGTCATTGCTTACGATCGGCGACCAGTTCCCCGCCTACGAGCTGACCGGGCTGATCGGCGGCGACCTGTCGAAGGTCGACGCGACACAACCCGAGGACTACTTCAGGACCATCTCCAGCGACGACTACCCGGGCAAGTGGCGGATCGTCTTCTTCTGGCCGAAGGACTTCACCTTCGTCTGCCCGACCGAGATCGCCGCGTTCGGCAAGCTGAACGACGAGTTCGAGGATCGCGACGCGCAGGTGCTCGGCGTCTCGGTTGACAGTGAATTCGTGCATTTCCAGTGGCGCGCCCAGCACGAGGACCTCAAGAAGCTGCCGTTCCCGATGCTCTCGGACATCAAGCGCGAGCTCGCCTTGGCCACCGGAGTGCTCAATGACGACGGCGTCGCTGACCGCGTCACCTTCATCGTCGACCCCAACAACGAAATCCAATTCGTCTCGGCGACCGCAGGATCCGTGGGGCGTAACGTGGACGAAGTGCTGCGGGTCCTGGACGCTCTGCAATCCGACGAGCTATGTGCCTGCAACTGGCGCAAGGGCGACCCGACCCTGGATGCCGGCGAACTGCTCAAGGCCTCGGCGTAATCGAGGCCCCGATATAGGCATTGGAGGCGAAATGACCGTAGAGAATCTCAAGGACGCGCTGCCTGAGTATGCCAAGGATCTCAAGCTCAACCTCGGCTCGATCACCCGCACCACCGTGCTGAACGACGAGCAGTTGTGGGGCACCCTGCTGGCCAGTGCCGCGGCAACGCGAAACACCCAGGTGCTGGCTGAGATTGGGGCCGAGGCCGCAGACAATCTGTCTGCCGAGGCGTACCAGGCGGCGCTTGGAGCCGCGTCCATCATGGGCATGAACAACGTGTTCTACCGTGGCCGCGGGTTCCTGGAGGGCAAGTACGACGACCTGCGCGCCGGATTGCGGATGAACATCATCGGCAACCCGGGCGTGGACAAGGCGAACTTCGAACTGTGGTCGTTCGCGGTGTCGTCGATCAACGGGTGCTCGCACTGCGTCGTCGCCCATGAGCACACACTTCGTGAGGCCGGTGTGGAACGCGAAGTGATTTTGGAAGCGCTGAAGGCCGCCGCGATCGTTTCCGGTGTGGCCCAGGCGATCACCACCGCCGAAACACTGGCAAGCGTCGGCTGATCGCTTCTTGACTCGCGTATGACGTCGTCCTGGGTTCTGCACGCGATCTGGTGGCAGGTCTATCCCTTGGGCTTCGTGGGAGCGTTTCCCACGCCCGAGGGATCGACGCGGGCGGATCGGGACGAGCACCGGTTGCGGCGGCTCGTCGAGTGGTTCGATCACGCCATCGAGCTGGGAGCATCCGGAATTGCGCTGGGGCCCATCTTCGCCTCGCGCACACACGGTTACGACACCACGGATCACTTCCGAATTGACCCCCGGCTCGGTGACGACGCCGATTTCGACTATCTCGTCGCCGAGGCGCATGGCCGCGGCTTGCGGGTGCTGCTGGACGGCGTGTTCAACCATGTCGGTGTCGACTTCCCGCGACATCGCGAAGCGACACACGACGATGCGGCGGCGCGCTGGTTTCGCGGGCGCCCCGGTCGTTTTCATACCTTCGAGGGGCATTCCGAACTCATCACCCTCAACCACGACAACCCCGACGTCGTCGATTACGTCGTCGACGTGATGGCGCACTGGTTGCGGCGAGGCGCGGACGGCTGGCGGCTGGATGCGGCTTATGCCGTGCCACAACAATTCTGGGCGAAGGCGCTACCGAAAGTGCGCGAGCGCCATCCCGACGCCTGGTTCGTCGGCGAACTAATCCATGGCGACTACGCGGCGATCGTCGAGGAGGCGACGTTCGACTCGGCCACCCAGTACGAGCTGTGGAAAGCCATCTGGAGCAGCCTCAACGACGGCAACTTCTTCGAGCTGGACTGGGCCTTGCAGCGGCACAGCACGTTCTTGGCCAGCTTCGCGCCGTTGACGTTCGTCGGCAATCACGACGTCACCCGCATCGCCAGCCGACTGGAAAACGTCGATCATCTGCCGCACGCCCTGGTCCTGCTGTTGACGATCGGCGGTGTGCCCAGCGTGTACGCCGGTGACGAGTTCGGATTCCGCGCTGTCAAAGAGGAGCGGTACGGCGGCGATGACGCCGTACGCCCGGAGTTCGCCACTCCCCCATTGCAATTGGACGACTTCGGTGCCGAGATGTGGCAACTTCACCAATTCCTGATTGGGCTGCGCCGTCGGCATCCCTGGCTGTGCGCGGCCACCACCACTGCGCTGCGGCTGGCCAACGAGCACTACGTCTACGAGACGCGCAGCGGCGACGATGCGCTGTTGGTTGCGCTCAACATCGACGACAAGCCGTTGCGGCTGGTGCTGCCGGAATTGGGCCCGGCGCGCGTCGAGGTGGTCGCCGGATCCGCGGCCCCACCCGGCGAGGTCGTCGACGAGGTGACCGTCGAGCCGCACGGCTGGCGAATCCTGCGGCCCGCTTAGTCGTGCAGCCGGGCCAGCGTCAGTGGGTCCTGCTCACCGCGGTAGTAGTTGTCCAGCAGTGTGGTGAAGTCCTGGCGGTCGTCGGTGGCGAGTGCGAACAGCGTCATCGACGAACGCAGCTTGAGATCGTCGGGTGAACCGAAAATCGCCGAGATCGAACGGCCTTGCACCTGATTGACCAGTTGGGCGCACTCGTGCAAGCGCGGCCCCAGCAGCTCGTGCCCCAGATAGGCGCGGGCCTCCTGCAATGACGAGATGCCGTAGTGCACCGCCGTCGGGCTGCTGCCCAAGCCGCGCAACTGCGGGAAGACGAACCACATCCAGTGACCGCGTTTTCGTCCGTCGCGCAACTCCTCGACGACGGTGTCGTAGACCGGAGCTTGCGCGACAACGAAACGTGTCAGATCGAAGGGGTCGTCTGCCGAGTCCATATGACTACGGTGGCATACATGGCCGTCAAACGACGCATGCCCAAAGCCCGCGACATCGCGCCGCTGCTGCAGTTCAAGCGGCCGCAGTTTGACGCGACCAAGCGCCGGCTCGACGCCGCATTCACGATCGACGATCTGCGACACATCGCCAAACGCCGCACCCCCAAGGCGGCATTCGACTACACCGACGGTGCGGCCGAGGACGAACTGTCGATCGCGCGCGCCCGACAAGCCTTCCGCGACATCGAGTTTCACCCGACAATCCTGCGCGACGTCAGCAACGTGACAGCAGGGTGGAATGTGCTGGGTCAGCCGGTCGCCTTACCGTTCGGGATCGCGCCGACCGGATTCACCCGGTTGATGCACACCGAAGGTGAGATCGCCGGCGCCGCGGCGGCGGCCAAAGCCGGCATTCCGTTTTCGCTGTCCACGCTCGGCACCTGCGCGATCGAAGACCTGGTCACCGCTGTCCCGCAGGGCCGCAAATGGTTTCAGTTGTACATGTGGCGCGATAGGGAACGCTCGATGGCGCTGGTGCAGCGTGCCGCCGATGCCGGTTTCGACACCCTGCTGGCCACTGTCGATGTTCCGGTCTCCGGCGCGCGCTTTCGCGACAACCGCAACGGGATGACCGTCCCGCCCACGCTGACGCTGCGGACCGTGCTGGACGCGCTGCCGCACCCGAAGTGGTGGTTCGATCTGCTGACCACCGAGCCGCTGGCCTTCGCGTCGCTGGATCGGTGGTCGGGCACCGTCGGCGAGTACCTGAGCACGATGTTCGATCCCAGCCTCACCTTCGACGACCTGGCCTGGATCAAGGACCAATGGCCCGGCAAGCTCGTGGTCAAGGGCATTCAGACGCTCGATGACGCGCGCGCCGTGGTGCAGCGCGGCGTCGACGGCATCGTGTTGTCCAATCATGGTGGCCGCCAGCTAGATCGGGCCCCGGTGCCCTTCCACTTGTTGCCTGCGGTGGCGCGCGAGGTCGGTAAGGACACCGAGATCCTGGTGGACACCGGCATCATGTCGGGCGCCGACATCGTGGCAGCGATCGCGCTGGGGGCACGGTGCACGCTGGTGGGGCGGGCCTATCTCTACGGGCTGATGGCCGGTGGCGAAGCGGGTGTGAACCGAGCTATCGAAATCCTGGAGACCGGGGTGCTCCGGACGATGCGGTTGTTGGGTGTGACGTGTCTCGAGGAGCTTTCAGCCGCGCATGTGACGCAGCTGCGGCGGCTTGCTCCGGTCGAGTAAGTCAGCGGATCGGTTGCGGGCGGTCCTGAAACCTGCCAAGGTGGTTACGTGGAATTCAGGTTCGTATGCGGCCGGGCGTGCCTCAACTTCGCGGGCACGATGAAACATCGCAACACCTCACGCGAGGAGCGGTTGACCGAACCTGCAGTGCTATCGGAATGGGCCGTTGCGGCGGGGCTGGTAGATATTGGAATCGACGTCACCGACGACGATCTCGGCACCGCGATCGAGGTGCGCGAAGCGATCTACCGGACGGTCACCGCCCGACTCGACGACCGCGAGCCAAAAGCGGCTGACGTCGAACTGCTGAACATGCACGCGTCGCAACCTCAGCTGACTCCCCGGCTGCTGCCCAACGGCACTACGAGTCGCGAGGGCACCGCGTCGCAACTACTCGCCAGCCTGGCCGCGGACCTGCTCGACCTGCTCGCGGGTCCCGAAATCGGCAACGTCAAACGGTGCGCCCACCCGAACTGCTCGCTGCTCTACGTCGATTCCTCGCGAGCCAAGAACCGCCACTGGTGCGGGATGGCGACCTGCGGCAACAAGGTGAAGGTCCAGGCTTTCCGGGCCCGCCAGCGCGCCTCCGCTAATTGACCCAGGTCACACCGCACGTCCGAGGTCCGTCGGGAACAAAAACCATCCGGCAAAGGTTGAGCGCAACAGACTAAACCTTTGGAGAAAAGATGTCTGAAGCTAAATCAGTGCCGGTGTTGTTCGTTACCGACACGATCGTGTTGCCCGGAATGGTTGTGCCGATTGCCCTGGACGATGCCGCGCGGGCGGCCATTGACGCAGCCCAGGCCAGCGAATCAGGTGAACTGCTGATCGCGCCCCGGCTGGAGGACCGCTACGCGTCCCATGGCGTGATCGCGAAGGTTCTCCAGGTCGGGCGGATCCCCGGCGGTGGTGGTACCGCCGCCGTCGTGCGGGGCGAACGCAGGGCGCAGATCGGCGCGGGAGCCTCCGGCCCCGGCGCGGCCTTGTGGGTCGAGGTGACCGATGTCGATGACGTGGACCCCACCGACGAAGTCAAGGCGCTCGCGGCGGAGTACAAGAAGCTGTTGCTGGCGATGCTGCAACGGCGCGAGGCGTGGCAGATCATCGACTACGTCAACAGCCTGACCGACCCGTCCGCGCTGGCCGACACGTCGGGGTACGCCTCGTACCTGACCGACGTGCAAAAGCGCCAGCTGCTGGAAACCGTCGACGTCGCCGAGCGGCTGCGCGTGCTGATCGACTGGACCGGCGACCACTTGGCCGAAGTCGAAGTCAACGACAAGATCGCCGAGGATGTGCGCGACGGCATGGAGAAGACGCAGAAGGAGTTCCTGCTGCGCCAACAGCTCGCCGCCATCCGCAAGGAGCTGGGCGAGGGTGAGCCCGACGGTTCCGATGATTACCGCGCCCGCGTCCAGGACGCCGACCTGCCCGAGAAAGTGCGCGAGGCCGCGCTGCGAGAGGTCGGCAAGCTGGAACGCTCCAGCGACCAAAGCCCGGAAAGCGGCTGGATTCGCACCTGGCTGGACACCGTGTTGGACCTGCCCTGGAACGTCCGCACCGAGGATTCGACGGATCTCGCCGCGGCGCGGGGCATCCTGGACGCCGACCATCACGGCCTGGACGACGTCAAGGACCGCATCGTCGAATATCTGGCCGTGCGTGCGCGGCGGGCCCAGCGTGGGCTGCAAGTCGTCGGCGGCCGAGGCTCTGGCGCGGTGATGGTGTTGGCCGGTCCGCCCGGGGTCGGTAAGACCTCGCTGGGCGAGAGCGTGGCCAGGGCGTTGGGCCGCAAGTTCGTGCGCGTCGCGCTGGGCGGCGTGCGCGACGAGGCCGAGATCCGCGGGCACCGGCGCACCTACGTCGGTGCATTGCCCGGTCGGATCGTGCGCGCGATCGGCGAGGCGGGATCGATGAATCCCGTTGTGCTGCTGGACGAAATCGACAAAGTCGGTTCCGACTATCGCGGCGACCCGAGCGCGGCACTGCTCGAGGTGCTGGACCCGGCGCAGAACCACACGTTCCGCGACCACTACCTGGATCTGGACCTCGACCTGTCCGACGTCGTGTTCCTGGCCACCGCCAACGTGATTGAGAACATCCCGTCGGCGCTGCTGGACCGCATGGAGCTGGTGGCTATCGACGGCTACACCGAGGACGACAAGGTCGCCATAGCACGCGAGTACCTGCTGCCCCGGCAACGGGAGCGGGCGGCGCTGACCGCCGAGGAGGTCGCAGTCACCGACGCCGCGCTGCGCAAGATCGCCGCCGACTACACCCGCGAGCCCGGTGTTCGGCAGTTCGAGCGGCTGCTGGCCAAGGCGCTGCGCAAGGTCACCACGAAGATCGCCGACGAACCGGTGACGATCGACGAGCCCGATCTGGTCGATTACCTTGGCAGGCCGCGGTTCACCCCGGAGTCGGCCGAACGCACCGCGGTGCCCGGCGTGGCGACCGGTCTGGCCGTTACCGGGCTGGGCGGCGACGTGCTCTACATCGAAGCCGGGGCAACCGAGGGTGAGTCGGGTCTGCAATTGACCGGCCAGCTGGGTGAGGTGATGAAGGAATCGGCGCAGATCGCGCTGTCCTACGTGCGCTCGCACGCCGCCGAACTCGGCGTCGACCCCAAGTCGCTCGACCGGCGCATCCACGTGCACGTGCCCGCCGGTGCTGTGCCGAAAGATGGTCCGTCGGCCGGGGTCACGATGGTCACCGCGCTGGTGTCGATGGCCACCGGACGTCAGGTCCGCTCGGATGTCGGCATGACCGGCGAGGTCACGCTGAACGGCCGGGTGCTGCCGATCGGCGGTGTCAAGCAGAAGCTGCTGGCCGCCCAACGTGCCGGTTTGTCAACGGTTTTCATCCCGGCGCGCAACGAGCCGGACTTGGACGATGTGCCGGCCGAGGTGCTCGAGGCGCTCGAGGTCAAACCGATGACCGATGTGGCGGAGATCGTCGCGCAGGCATTGGAACCGGCGGCACAGACCGCTACCGTGGCGGCCTGACGTACCTATCCCCGCCGGTCCTTGGCGTTCACCGTTCCCCGCGAGTGGGTGCTGCGTCTCGTTGGGGTCCCCGCTTCGCGGCTCGGGTAGGGGCTAGGTTGGACGATATGACCGGTATTGGGGATCTCAAACGGCAAGTAGTGCATCGCGTTCAACGACTGGTGGTCAATCCGGTGGGCCGGCAATTGCCGGTGACCATGCTCGAAACGACTGGTCGCAAGAGCGGGCAGCCGCGACACACCCCGGTCGGCGGACGCCTGGTGGACAACAAGTTCTGGATGGTCTCCGAACACGGTGAGCACTCGGACTACGTCCGCAACATCAAGGCCAACCCGGGTGTCCGAGTGCGCCTCGGCGGTCAATGGCGCCACGGAACCGCGCACCTGATGCCCGACGATGACCCGGTGCAGCGGCTGGGCAATCTGCCGCGGCTCAACAGCGCGGTGGTGCGCATCATGGGCAGCGAGTTGCTGACCATCCGGGTGGATCTGGACTGACCAGGCCACGGTATCGGTGCGGACGGTTAGCGTCGGCGCATGGCATACGACCTCGAACTCGCTAACCGGATCCGCGAGTTGCTGGCAGCGCAGCGCGGTCTCGACGAGAAGTCGATGTTCGGCGGGCTCGCGTTCCTCATCGGCGGCAACATGGCGGTAGTGGCCAGCGGCAAGGGCGGATTGATGGTGCGGGTGCCGCCCGAGGACACCGCCAAGCTGCTGGATCGCCCCCACGTCAGCCCGATGGTGATGGCCGGCCGCGAAACCCGGGGCTGGTTGCGTGTCGACGCCGAGGGCGTGAAAACCAAACGCCAGCTTGAGAGTTGGATTACCCGGGGCGTCGGGTACGCGCGCAGCCTGCCGCCGAAGTAACCGAGCCGGTTTGTCCTCGCCCGTCGCGGGTACGCGCCGACGTATGAGCGGGTCGGACGGGTCCAAGCAGCTGGTGCGACGTGTGCTCAAGGCCGGCGGCACCACGTACGCGGACGAGGCGGGAATTCGGATCAACGACAAGCCGATGCCGCTGTTTCAACTGCTGGTGTTGTGCATGCTCGCCAGCAAGCCGATCGATGCCGCTATCGCCATGCGCGGGGCGCGGGAGCTGTTCAGGGCGGGCCTGCGCACGCCCAAGGCCGTCCTGTCGGCCGACCGGCAAACGATCATCGACGCCTTCGGTCGCGCTCACTACGTGCGCTACGACGAAAGCTCGGCCACTCGTCTCACCGAGATGGCGCAGCGGGTGCGCGACGAGTATTCCGGTGATCTGCGCGAAATGGCCGATCGCAGTCACCGCGACGTCGGCGGGGCGAAGCGGATGCTGAAGGAATTCAAGGGAATTGGCGATACCGGCGCCGACATCTACCTGCGCGAGATTCAAGACGTGTGGACCTGGGTGCGCCCGTACTTCGACGACCGTGCCACGGGCACCGCCAAGCAACTGGGACTGCCCACCGATCCGGCCAAACTGGGAGCGCTCGCGCCGCGCGCCAACGCGCGGCTGGCTGCCGCCCTGGTTCGGGCGTCGCTGGACGACGACCTGCGCGGGCGGATGGCCGGCTAGCGGTCTTTCGTGTTAGCCCGGCGCGAGTAGGGTGGAAAACGCGACACGAACGGAGCAGCGATCATGGCCAGCTCGAATACATTCGTCATCGTCGGCGGCGGACTCGCCGGAGCAAAAGCGGTAGAAGCTCTGCGCGACAACGGCTTTGACGGAAAAATCCGTCTGTTCGCCGACGAGCCACATCTGCCCTACGAGCGACCTCCGCTTTCCAAGGAGTATCTCGCCGGGAAGAAATCGCTGACGGACTTCACCGTGCAGAATTCCGACTGGTACTTCGACCAGAAGGTCGACTTGAGACTGGGATCGCGGGTGTCCAGCCTGGACCCCGCCGCGCACACCGTTGGACTTCGCGACGGCACCACAGCGCGCTACGACAAGCTGCTGCTGGCAACCGGGTCGGCGTCACGGCGCCCACCGATCCCCGGATCGGAGGCCGATGGAGTCCACTACCTGCGCAGCTACGACGACGCGGAACTGCTGAATTCCGTTCTGACCGAAGGATCTTCGTTGGCCGTCGTCGGCGCCGGGTGGATCGGACTCGAGGTGACCGCTGCTGCCCGCCAGCGCGGCGTCGCGGTGACCGTCGTCGAGGCCGCCAAACAACCCTTGGTGGCCGCTCTCGGCGAGAAAGTCGGCGAAGTGTTTGCCAACCTGCATCGCGACCACGGCGTGGATTTGCGGCTGCGGGCAGAGGTGGAGGAGATCTCCGCGGCGGACGGGACGGCCACCGGGCTACGGATGCGCGACGGTTCGACGGTCGCCGCCGACGCCGTATTGGTGGCCGTCGGTGCCAAGCCGAACGTCGAACTCGCCGAGCAGGCAGGGCTGTCCCTGGGCGATGGCGGCGTGCTCGTCGATGCGTCGCTGTGCACCAGCGACCCCGACATCTACGCGGTCGGCGACATCGCGGCTGCCGAGCATCCGTTGTTCGGCACCCGAATCCGCACCGAACACTGGGCCAATGCCCTGAAGCAACCCGCGGTGGCTGCGGCCGGAATGCTCGGCAAGCCAGGCGAATACGCGGAGCTCCCCTATTTCTTCACCGATCAGTACGACCTCGGAATGGAGTACGCCGGACACGCACCCGACTTCGAGCGGGTGGTCTTCCGCGGCGACGTGGCCGGGCGCGAATTCGTCGCGTTCTGGCTCGACGGCGACAACCGGGTGCTGGCCGGGATGAACGTCAACATCTGGGATGTGCTCGACGACGTCAAAGCGCTGATCCGCTCCAGGTCTGCCGTCGACCCCGACAGACTGGCCGACCCGCAGTCACCCCTCGCCGATCTGCTGGTCTGACGTTCGGTCGACCGGCACCCAGGCGTGGTCGATGACTTCGGGCGGGTACTGCGCTTGCAAGCGTTCCCGCTCGGCGCGGCGACGCTTGATTCGCAACCGGGCATCCGCCGGCATGGTGACCAGTTCATCGCAGGTCAGGTAGTACACGTCATCGACCACATCGATCAGGTCGGCCGCGACTCGGCGAGATCCTAGCTCGCGCAACGTCATTCGCAACTCATGCGTGAACCGGAGGGTGGTGTCGTGGGCAAGCTCACGTGACACCCGGACGTTGTTCGCGATCCGCTGGACCAACGTCGGTGGCGGGTCCGGCTCGGCCGGTGCGGCGGCGGTGTCGGCTGCCGCGGCCAGCAGCATCGCCGGGTTGTCGCTGAAGACCCGGCTGGCCAGCTCGGCTTCCCCCGGGCCCCGGTGTCCGATCCGGCCGATCGCGCCCTCCAGCAGGCCGGCAGTGGGCGGAGACAACGCGCGGATGCTGGCGAGGTTGCCTTCCTGGGCCATCGCACGCAGCGGCGGGTCAGCACGTAACGCGGCCGTCAGCTCGGCGATCTCGTCCGCGACGCGCTCGCTCTCCATGATCGCGCCGACCCCCGGCACGCGAGAGCCCGCTGAGGTGTGCTCCAGCGCCGCTGCGGTGACACCGGAATCGATCAACCACAGCGCCGTGAGAATCCAGCCTTGGTGAATACGGTCCCGCAGTAACCGGGCCCGGACTCCCAGGCTCGCGTCGGACAACAGGCTCAACTGCGCGGCATCCCAATGCTCGACGTTCGCGGCGGCACTGTAGGCGCGCGTATCGGCTTTGAGATGACGCATCAGAGCCAGCGATCGTGATGTGGCGACCGCCTTGGCGACCAACCCAAGCGCTCCGCCGGCCAGCCGGGGCTGACCAAACGGCAGCACGTCCCCGACCTGCGGCTGATCGACCAAGGCGTGCTCGACCAGGGCCTTGTCATCCCAGCCGAGCAACTGGTTGGCGGCGACGGCGTTGGCCGACACCCCGACATAGGGCCGGTGACCGAACACCGCGATGGCCCTACTGCCCCACTCGTGGTCCACCACGCCGCCCAGGGCCAGCGCCTGACCCATCACCCGGCCGGCGGTACGCAGCCCACTCAACTGGACATCCAGCGTTATCGGGGTCAGCGGCCCGGGCAGCGCTTCGGTGAGGCCATTGGTGGCGAAGACCGGGAACCGGGGATCGATGCGGTCGTCGAACTCGCCCTCCACGCCGTCTGGAGCGGCGCTGCGCAGCTCGTCGGATGGCGCGGGCGCGACGACCTCCACGGGAAGCGCCATCTGTGCCCCGTGGCTGACCGCGCCGGCGGCGGCGGGTCGGCGGCCGACGAGTCCCCGCGCGGTGTCGGCGACGGCATCAAATGCCGGCCAGCCGAACTCGAACATCCAATCCTCTTGTGCAGAAACGATATCCATCGGAGGGATCAGCTCTGTCCAGCCGCGAATCCGGTGAATTCGGGACCGGGGGTCGACGGCCCGCAGCAACCGCCACGCGGTCACCACGTTGGTGGTGTCCGGGGTGGCGAGATCCACCACACCGGTGCGGTCGGTGTTCAGCGCCGACACGAGGAAGCGCACCAGGTCGTCGAGATGCAGCACCCGCATCGGCTGTGACGAGACTTTGGCGCGCAGCAGTGTGGCCACCGTGCGGCATACCATCCAGTCGAGCTGGCGGCCCACCGGCGGCGCGATCCGGACGATCAGACTCGGGCCGAGGCTGCTGGACACCAGGTCCTCGGCCGGCTCGTATACCTGCGGGGAGCCCGCGGCTTGGGACACGAACAACAGGCGCGCACCGGCGCGACCGGCCGCATGCGTGACATGTGCCACCCCGGTGATGTCCGCGCTACCCGGTGCGCTGGGTTCGACCGGAGCCAAATGGATCACCGCGTCGGCTTCATCGGCCAGTTCTTGCAGGACGGGGTCGCTCAACGGTGTGCAGACGAATTCGACCGCGGGGTCCAGCCGGGTGTCGGGGCGCTCAGAAATGCCCGTGACCGAATGCCCGGCAGCAATCAGCTGCCGTGCAACCAGCCTCCCGACCGTGCCGGTGGCGTCGGTAACCAGGATGTGCACCTGGGCTCACCTCCCCCAACGTCCCCTCTGACAATAGGCACGCCACCATCACTACGCGACCGTTACCGAGTGAACGGCACTTCTGCCTGGCGTTTTATTCCCGGCTGGGCTACTGCAGCGTGGCGCTGCCGTCCGTGGCGACGGCAACCTTGGCGCCACCGATGTCTTCACGAACAGTCGTCTGCGCCGAATCGGGATCGGTGATGACCGCCAGCGCTCGTGACCCGTCTTGTGTGCGCACAGCAACGAAAGCCTTCTCCGGCTGTCCGTCGCGGTCGAACGGCGTCGTCCACGCTTCGACGGTGCCGACGCCTTCCCACTGCACCACCGCCTCCCGGGTCGGCTCCTGCTCCACTGCGGATTGGGTGTTCTCCCAACGGAATTCGTCCGGCGGTTCGGTGCTGTAGACGCCGAAGCTGTGCTTGGTCAGGTAGCCCCCGTTGGCGGTGATCAGGGCGCGGCGGCCGGGATTGGCCACCAGCAGTTCGGCGACGGTGGCAATCGAATGCATGACGTAGTTGCTCCACGGGCCGCCGGCGAACGTCAGCCCGCCGGTGACGGTCAGCGGGCGGGCGGGGTCGTCGGTGCTCAAGCCTAATTCGGCGGCCGCCACCTGAACGGCGGACGGAAAGCACGAGTACAGGTCGACGTAGTCGACGTCGTCGATGCCGAGGCCGGCGAGCTCCAGTGCCCGCGCACCGGCGATCCGGATGGCAGTGGAGCGGTGCAGCTCGTCGCGCTCGGCGATCGAGGGCGTGTCGTAGGCGTCCGTGCCGGCGTGCGGGTAAACCCACTGCTCGGCGGGGATCCGCAGCCGCGTGGCCTGCTCGACCGACGTCAGGACCAGGGCGGCGCCCTGATCGACCATGTTGTTGGAGTTCATCAGCTTCGTGTACGGCCAGCTGATCATCCGGTTCTGCGGGCCGGGCCGGCAGATCTCGGCCGCGGTCGCCGGTTTGCGGATCCACGCGTGCGGATTGCCGACCGCGACGGCATTGAAGCCTGCCCACAGCTCGCCGATGCGGTTGCGGTGGTCTTCGACCGACTCGCCGTTCGCGATGCGAAGCGCCTGCTCGAATAGCGGATAGACGTAGGCCGGCCGGTCCAGCTTGATCCTGATCTCGGCGTCACCGGCCATCGGGACGTCCTCGCCGCTGACCTGTGCCTTCGGCACGGATTCGTCCTGAGCCGTCCACTCGAGCCTGCCGCCTTTGGCCTTCAGTCCTCGCCTGGTGCGCCAGGTCTCGGCGCCGGTAAGCAGCACGACGCCGGCGCGGCCCTGCTGGATGTCCAGGCACGCCTGGTTGAGCAGCGTCTGCGGCACGTTGCCGCCGACCGGGCTGTAGAGCGTCGTGAACTTCGGTGCGCCGATCCGCTCACCGACCAACAGCCCGGCGTCGCGGTAGCTCGCCGACAGGATGTTCACCACCCGGATGGAGTCCACGGCCTGCAGAACCCGGGTATCGGCGGCTTCCCGGGCGGCGGCGACCATCAGGTCGACGGGTTCGACCGAACGCGTTTCCGGGTCGATCTCGTCGCGGTGGTTGACCTGGCCGTTGCCGATCAGCACCGGTGTCCTGGGGTCGACGGGCATAGGACGAATTTATCCTGGCGACGACGCGGGCCCCGCCGGCGGCCCGGTGCCCAGGCGCGCGGGCGGGCTCAGGCTGTCGTGGCCGGCGCGAACAGCACCTGATCGGAGATCAGCCGGTCGATCTCCGCTGCGCTCATTCCCAGCAGTTTCAGGCAGAGCTCGCGGGTGTCCTGACCGGGCAGGGGCGCGGGACGTTGCGGGGCCGGCGGAATGTGGTGGAACGGCGCTGGGCCCGTCTCGGCCGGCAGCGGCCGCTCGACCAGCGGATGCACCATGTCGCTGAGCAGGTTTCGCTCGATCAGCTGCGGGTCCTGCAGAACGTCCGGCGGACGGTTCATCGGGCCGGCCGGAACCCCGGCCGCCTGCAGCGTTTCGGCGGCTCGTACCGGGGTTTGGGTGCGAGTCCAGGCGGAGACCAGCTCCACCAACTCCGCGCGATGGGCCACCCGCGACACCCCTGTCGCGAAGCGCGGATCGACGGCCAATTGCGGGTGCTGGAAAATTGCCGTGGCACAACGCCATTCGTCGTCTGAACGGATCGAGATGGCGCACCACTCGTCATCGCCGGCGCATGGGTAGACCGCGTGCACGCTGGTGTCATCGTGGACTTCGGCGACGCCGGCCCGCAACGCGGCCTGGGTGACGTACAGGGTGTCCAGTTGGTTGACGACGACCTCGGCCTGGGAGATGTGCACGTGTGCGGCGTCGCCGGTCCGGTCACGCCGGATCAGCGCGGCCAGCGCCGCGATCGCGGTGACCCGCCCCACCACGTGGTCCGGGAAGATGGTCGTCGCGTCGTAGAACGCATGCCGGGCGCCGGCGCCACGAGCTTCCGCGGAAGCTTCCTCGGATGTCCAGAGACTGGTCACGCCGGTGGTGGCACGAACCAACGGGCCATAGCCCATGCGCCTGCTCCACGGCCCCCGGTTTCCAAAGGCGCTGCTGCCCGCGAGCACGATCCGCGGGTTCAGCTCGCGCAACCTGTCGAAGGAAAACCCAAGCGAGGTAAGGGTTCCCGGCTTGAAGTTGGCGAACACCGCGTCGGCCTCGGCGACCAGACGCCCGAATATCTCTTTGCCCTGGCGGCTGCGCAGGTCGAGGCCCAGCGCCAGGTGGTTGCGGTGGGTCCAGGCGAACGACTCGCTCATTTCGTGGCCGACGCGCGACTGCCGCAATCCGTCGGGGTACTCGGTGCTTTCGACCTTGATGACCTGCGCGCCGAGGTCCCCGAAGAGCCGGCTGAGCTCGCCGCCGGCAACGATCACGCCCAGATCGAGGATCCTCAGGTCCTTGAACGGGTACTCGCCGGCCCGGCCCGTCGGAGATGCCGACACCGGGCCGGCCAGCCAGCGCGGTTGGTCGGCCCCGGCCGCCGGGGCCGGGGTCCGGAAGCCGGAGCGCTCGTCGTCGACGACGAAGTATCCGGTCGGCACGTCGGTGCGCAGCCCGGGGATCAGCTCGGCATTGGTGATCGCACCCACGGCCTGGAAGTGCTCGGAGGCCAGGATCCGCGACGGCGTCAACACCGCCGAGATGGGGACCCCGTGCGCCTGCCCCTCGGCGACCAGCTCCTTCATCGTCTTGTCCGCGAACAGCGCGTCAACCAGCACGCTGATCTGCGGCCAGGCGGCGAAGCGGGCGCCGAGCGTGTCGTACTTGGGGTCCTGGAATTCCTGCGGCTCCCCCAGCCAGCGGCGCAGGCCGCGCCACTGCCGCGGCGCCATGACACAGAGCCGGACATAGCCGTCCTGGCACGGACAGATCGGATAGGGGTCCTGGTTGCGCGGGCGACCCCGCCACGCGCTGCTGCGCTGTCCGGCGGTGGCCTGCCCGTGCGCGCCGAAGGCCGGGTCGAGCGCCATGACGACGGCATCGAACCGGGAGAAATCGATGTAATCGCCTGTGCCGCAACGCAGTCTGTTGTAGTACGCGACGAGCGCGGCCCAGGTGGCCTGCACGGCGGCGGTGGCCGAGGCGATACCATCGGGCGGCAACACCGGGGTGCCCGTGGTGGGGCCGGACCGTGACAGCGAGCCCGACATCGCGAACAGCACGGGGTCGGTCGCACTCCACGAGCAGCGCGGGCCGGTCGCGCCGAAGTCGCTGATCGACAGTGCGACCAGCTGCGGGTAGCGATCGGCCAGCTCGGCACACGACGTCCCGAACGCCGTGGTCTGACTTGCCGGGCCGGCGTCGACGACGATGTCGGCACCGCCGACGAGTTCGAAGAAGGTGCGGCGGTCGTTGTCGTCGAGCGGGTTGCACACCACGCTTCGCTTGTTGGCGTTGTGCACCGCGAAGCCGATGCCGGCGCCGGCCAGCGTCGGCCGGTCGTCGCGCGCCGGGCTCCCGCCCGGCGGCTCGACCTTGACGACGTCGGCCCCCAGGTCGGCGAGCAGGCGGGTCACCGCATCGGTGACCCCGGCGGACAAGTCGAGGACGCGCACCGCGGCGAGCAACCTGTCAGCCATGCGGTCACCGTACCGGCCCGCCGCAGCCGGGTGCCGTTTGGTAGTCAAAAGCTCAGTCGCCCAAGCTGGTTCGGGTCGGGATTCCCGACCCGCTACGCTCTGTAGATCTTTGCCCGACGACCGTTGAATGGAGGCGCGCTAACGGATGAGCCCGCACTTGAGCTACGTCGAAGCCGTGATAATCGGCGCTGCCCAGGGCATCACCGAGCTGTTCCCGGTGTCCAGCCTCGGGCACTCGATCTTGGTGCCGGCGCTGGTGGGCGGGCAGTGGGCCCAGGACTTGAACGTCTCCGCACCGCGATCGCCCTACCTGGCATTCATCGTCGGCCTGCACGTCGCCACCGCCGCCGCGCTGCTGGTGTTCTTCTGGCGTGACTGGCTGCGCGTCCTGGCCGGCTTCGCTTCCTCGGTGCGACATCGCCGGGTCGAGACTCCCGACGAGCGGTTGGCGTGGCTGATCGTTGCGGCCACCATCCCGGTGGGGCTGGCGGGACTGCTCCTGGAACAGCTGTTCCGCACCACCCTGGGCAAACCCATACCGGCGGCGGTCTTCCTGCTCATCAACGGGGTTGCCCTGTACGTGGGCGAAGTGCTGCGCCGTCGAGCGGCGGTTCCGGAGCACCTCCCGGTCGTGCACACAGGTGACGCCGTCGACGACCGGCTCGCCGAACTGCCGATCGGGCGGGGTGTGTTGATCGGTTGCGCTCAAATCCTGGCCCTCCTCCCAGGTATCAGCCGCTCCGGCATCACCATCGTGGCCGGCCTGTGGCGCGGCCTGTCACACGAGGACGCGGCCCGATTCTCCTTTCTGCTGGCGACACCCATCATCCTGGCCGCAGGGGTATACAAGATCCCAGATCTGTTCGGGCCGTTGGGAACCGGGATCGGCGGCCAGGTGCTGGCCGGCAGCATCGCCTCGTTCGTCGCCGCCTACCTCGCCGTCCGCTATCTCACCCGATACTTTCAGACCCGCACCCTGACTCCATTCGCCGTCTACTGCTCCCTCGCCGGGGCGGTCAGCTTGGCCTGGCTCACCCTGCGCTAGCTCCGCTAGAGCGTGCATCGATAGCGCACTTCGTCGACGGCCACGTCGCCGTAGGTCGACGTGCGTTGTGTCCCGTCACATCTCCAGCCGTCGCGTTCGTAGAACCGCCGTGCGCGCGCATTGCCGTCCAGCACCCACAGCGCGGCTGCCGACACGCCGACGCGGCGCAGCCGAATCCGGGCGGCCGTCATCAACAGACAGCCGACGCCGGTGCGCAGATATGCCGGATCGACGTAAATCGCCATCAGCTCACCGAAATTCGACAAGTCGTCGTCGCGGCACTGGCCGGTGGTGACCAGGCCGCACACCGTCGAACCGTCGACCGCGACCTGGGTGGACGGGAGCTGAAAGCCCATGCGGCCAAAGGTGTATCTGGTGGCCCAGGCTTCCGGGTCGAGGCCGTCGAGGTATTCCTGGGCGAGGAGCCCTTGGTAAGCCCACTGCCAGGATCGGACGTGTACGCGGGCCACGTCACGCGCATCGGCCGGGACTGCTCGTCGCACGCTGGGCATCGTTGCAGTATCGACTCCGCCAGGCGGCCCCCGCATCCGCGATTGTCACGGGGGCGTCATTGCGCCGCCCGAAGCCGAGTGCTGTGCTTAGCAGATGGCAGACACGGCATCCATCGGCCTCAAAGTCCAGGGCAAGGTCATCGTGATCACCGGCGGCGCACGGGGAATCGGCCTGGCCACCGCGACCGCCCTGCACAACCTGGGCGCCAAGGTCGCGACCGGCGACATCGATGAGGTCAGGGTCAAGGAGTCGGGCGCCGCGCTCGGCCTCGACGTCTACGGCAAACTCGACGTCACCGATCCGCATTCGTTTTCGGAGTTCCTCGACGAGGTCGAGCGCCAGCTCGGCCCGATTGACGTCCTGATCAACAACGCCGGCATCATGCCGCTTGGTCGGATTGTCGACGAGTCGGACGCCGTCACCCGGCGAATTCTCGACATCAACGTTTACGGCGTGATCCTGGGCAGCAAGCTCGCGGCACAGCGGATGGTTGCGCGCGGAACCGGACACGTCATCAACATCGCCTCGCTGGCCGGGGAGACGTATATCGCGGGAGCGGCCAGCTACTGCGCCAGCAAGCACGCGGTAATCGGCTTCACCGACTCGGCCAGGGTCGAATACCGCCAGGCCGGCGTGAAGTTTTCGGTCGTGATGCCCACGTTCGTGAACACCGAACTGATCGCCGGCACCTCCGGAGCCAAGGGAATCAAGAACGCCGAGCCGGCCGACATTGCCGAGGCGATCGTCAAACTGGTGGCTCATCCCAGGCCGCGGGTGCGGGTCACCAAGACCGCCGGCGCGATCATCGCGTCGCAGAAGTTCATGCCGCGCGGCCTGGCCGAGGAGCTGAACCGTGCCCTCGGCGGCGAGCATGTCTTCACCGACGACGTCGACATCGAGAAGCGCCGCGCCTACGAGGCCCGCGCGCGCGGCGAGGAGTGACTCACTCGTCTCGCGGCGTTCATCGGCGGCGCGGACAATCGGGCGGGTGAGCCTCGAAACCCCGACAACAGCGCCCGAAGCACTCTCCGACGACGAACTCACCCTGATCGACAAATACTGGCGCGCCGCGAATTATCTGTCGGTTGGGCAGATCTATCTGCTGGACAACCCGCTGCTGGCCGAACCGCTGGCGGCCGAGCACGTCAAACCCCGGCTGTTGGGGCACTGGGGCACCACACCCGGGCTCAACCTCATTTACGCGCACCTGAACCGGATCATCCGCAACCGCGACTCCAACGTCATCTACGTCACCGGACCCGGTCACGGCGGTCCGGGCCTGGTGGCCAACGCCTATCTCGAAGGCACCTACACCGAGGTCTACAGCGGTATCGGCGAGGATGCCGAAGGCATGCGCAGGCTGTTCCGTCAGTTCTCCTTCCCCGGCGGCATCCCCAGCCACGTCGCCGCGCAGACCCCGGGGTCCATCCACGAAGGCGGCGAACTCGGCTATGCGCTGGTGCATGCGTTCGGTGCGGCGTTCGACAATCCCGATCTGGTGGTCGCGTGCGTGATCGGCGACGGCGAGGCCGAGACGGGGCCGCTGGCGGCCGGCTGGCACTCGAACAAATTCCTCAACCCGGCCATCGACGGTGCAGTGCTGCCGATCTTGCACCTCAACGGCTACAAGATCGCCAACCCGACCGTGCTGGCCCGCATCCCGCACACCGAACTCGAATCGCTGTTGCGGGGCTACGGATACCGGCCGATCACGGTCGCCGGCGATGACCCGGCCACCGTGCACCAGGAGCTGGCCGCCGCGATGGACGACGCGTTCGACGATATTGCGGAGATTCAGCGGGCCGCGCGCAACGGTGAGACGGCCGAGCGTCCGGTGTGGCCGATGATCGTGCTGCGCACCCCGAAGGGTTGGACCGGGCCCAAGGTGGTCGACGGCAAACACGTGGAAGGGACCTGGCGCGCGCACCAGGTGCCATTGTCGGAGACGCACGAGAACCCCGCGCACCGCGCGCAGCTGGAAGAGTGGCTGCGCAGTTACCGACCCGACGAGTTGTTCGACGGGCACGGCGTGCTGCGCCCGGAGTTGCGCGATCTGGCCCCCATGGGTGACCGGCGAATGAGCGCCAATCCGCACGCCAACGGCGGACTATTGCTGCGCGAGCTGGATCTGCCGGACTTCCGCGACTACGCGGTGCCGGTGTCGCAGCCGGCCACGACGACACACGAGGCCACCCGGGTGCTGGGAACTTTCCTGCGCGACGTAATCACCCGCAGCCCGGACCGCTTCCGGCTGATGGGTCCCGACGAAACCGCCTCGAACCGGCTGTCCGCGGTTTTCGAGTCGACGGACAGGGTGTGGCTGTCGGAAACCGGGCCCGACGATGAAAACCTCGCGCCGGACGGTCGTGTGATGGAGGTGCTCTCCGAGCACCTGTGCCAGGGCTGGCTGGAGGGCTATCTGCTGACCGGGCGGCACGGGCTGTTCAACTGCTACGAGGCGTTCGTGCACATCGTCGACTCGATGCTCAACCAGCACGCGAAATGGCTGTCCACCAGCCGCGAACTACCCTGGCGGCGGCCTATCGCGTCGCTGAACTACCTCTTGAGCTCGCACGTGTGGCGCCAGGACCACAACGGCGCCTCCCATCAAGACCCCGGGTTCATCGACCTGGTCGCCAACAAGCGCGCCGAAATCGTGCGGGTCTACCTCCCGCCGGATGGCAACACGTTGCTGTCGGTGGCAGACCACTGCCTGCGCAGCCGGGACTACATCAACGTCATCGTCGCCGGCAAGCAACCCGCTCTGGCCTACCTCGACATGGACGAAGCAATAGACCATTGCACCCGTGGGCTGGGGATCTGGCAGTGGGCGAGCACCGCAGCCGGCGAACCCGACGTGGTGCTGGCCTGCGCCGGGGACGTTCCGACACTGGAGACCTTGGCTGCCGCCGACATTCTGCGCCGCGAACTGCCCGACCTGGCCGTGCGGGTCGTCAATGTGGTCGACCTGATGCGCCTGCAGCCGGACTCCGAGCATCCACATGGGCTGCCCGACAAGGAATTCGACGCTTTGTTCACCCGCGACAAGCCCGTCATCTTCGCTTACCACGGCTATCCCTGGCTGATCCATCGGCTCAGCTATCGCCGCACCAATCACTCGCACATCCATGTGCGTGGGTTCAAGGAGCGCGGCACCACGACGACGCCGTTCGACATGGTGATGCTCAACGACCTGGACCGCTTCCACTTGGTGATCGACGTCATCGACCGGGTCGACGGGCTGGCCAGCCGCGCCGCGCTGCTCCGGCAGCGAATGGTTGACGCGCGGTTGAATGCGCGCCGCTACACCCGTGAGCATGGCGAGGACGACCCGCAGATCGCTAACTGGACGTGGGAGTCGAGCCAGTCGACCTGAACTGGTGTCGGCAACCCGCAGGTAGACTCGGCCGGGATGTCTGAAAACGCTGCCACGGCCTTCGACGCCGTTGACCTCCACCCGGTGGTGTCGCAATTGTCGGCACTGCACCGGCTGCGGCTGTACTTCGACATCGTCGTGGTCGTCGCGGTGCTGGTGCTGACGAACCTGATCGCGCACTTCACCACCCCGTGGGCGAGCGTCGCCACGGTGCCGGTGGCTGCCGTCGGGCTGGTGCTGTTGATGCGCTCCACCGGTCTGGACTGGGTCGACCTGGGCCTGGGCCGCGAGCACTGGAGGTCCGGGCTGGGCTACGCGCTGGGCGCCGTGGCCGTCGTGGCGTCGGTGATCACCGTCGGCGTGCTGCTGCCCATAACGCGGCCGATGTTCCTGAACAACCACTACGCGACGGTCTCCGGTGCGCTGATCGCCTCGATGGTCATCATTCCGCTGCAAACCGTGATCCCCGAGGAGTTGGCCTTCCGGGGTGTGCTGCACGGCACGCTGCACCGGGCCTGGGGATTTCGCGGGGTCGCACTCGTTGGCTCGTTGCTGTTCGGTCTGTGGCACGTCGCCACGTCGCTCGGGCTGACCAGCAACAACGTCGGCTTCACCCGGATGTTCGGCGGCGGCGTCGTCGGGATGGTGGCCGGGGTGACATTGGCAGTGCTGGCGACGGGGAGCGCGGGTTTCGTGTTCAGCTGGTTGCGCCGGCGCAGCGGCAGCCTGATCGCGCCGATCGCGCTGCACTGGTCATTGAACGGGCTGGGTGCACTGGCGGCGGCCCTGGTCTGGCACCTGTCGACCTGAGCCTGGCTACACCCGCAGCACCGCAGCCCCGGCGATGCGGCCGGCGCTGAGATCGGCCAGCGCCTGGTCGGCTTGCCCGAGTGGATATTCCGGCGTGGTCACCTCGATGCGATGACGTGCCGCGAAGTCGAGAAACTCCCGCGCGTCGGCCCGGGTGTTCGACGTGACCGAGCGAATCTGGCGCTCCTGGAACAGGTGACGCTGGTAGTTCAGGGCCGGGATATCCGACAAATGAATGCCCGCGATCGCCAAGGTGCCACCGCGGTCCAGCGCCTGGCACGCGGGCAGCACCAGATCGCCGACCGGGGCGAACAGGATCGCGGCATCCAGCGGCACCGGCGGCGGATCCGCGGCACCCTGAGCCGACGCGGCGCCAAGCTCGAGTGCGAGCTCGCGGGCCAGCTCGCCGCGGGTCATCACGTGTATCTCGGCGCCCTGCGCCAACGCGACTTGCGCGGTGATGTGCGCGCTACCGCCGAAGCCGTAGATACCCAGCCGGCCACCCGGTGGCAGTTCGGCGCGCAACAGCGAGCGGTATCCGATGATGCCGGCGCACAACAACGGCGCGAGCTCGGCGTCGCTGTAGCCGTCCGGCAGGTGGTGCGCGAAAGCCGCTGGCACCGTAGCGAATTCGGCGTATCCACCGTCGGCATCCCAGCCGGTGTAGCGCGACTCCGGACACAGGTTCTCGTCGCCGCGCTGGCAGTATTTGCACACCCCGCAGGTGTGGCGCAGCCAGGCGATGCCCACCCGGTCCCCTACCCGGAACCCGTCGCCGGCGTCGGCGCCGACCTCGACGACCTCCCCCACGACCTCGTGGCCGGGGGTGACGTGCTCGCGGTGGACCGGCAGGTCGCCCTCCGTGACGTGCAGGTCGGTGCGGCACACGCCGCAGGCACGCACGGCCACCAGCAACTCCGAGGGCGCGGGTCGCGGTATTTCGGCGGTTACCCGCTCCAGCGGGGTGGAGTCCATCGGGCCGGGCCGACGCACCCGCCACGCGTTCATCGTCGTGGCGGTCGCCGGTGGGGCCATCACCCCATCATGCCGCTATGCATCACCGATGCGCATCAGCGCAAAGGTGTTGTCCCTACAAAGTCTTCGTGCGCGAGACCGCGAATTTGTAGATCAACAACAGGATCACCGCACCCACCAGCGCACCCAGGAACGAGTGCTGGATGGGCGGGTGAATGTCGAACTGGTGCGGCGGGAAGACGATGCTGCCCAGTGTGCCGCCGACATACGAGCCGACAATGCCGAGCAGCACGGTTGCGACCCAGCCCATGGGCTGTTTGCCCGGCACCAGCAGACGCGCAACGAGGCCGACGACGAGACCCAGGACGATTAGCCAGATGATGTGCATTACCACGATCGGCTCCTTCGAGAATTGACCGCTGGAGGGATGTGGAGGGTATACCCGATGGAGCCCACGTCAACCGCACCAGCGAGTAGCGACTTCCCTTGTCGTGGCGGGGCTTAGCGGGTCCTTCGCACCATGCCGACGATCCAGAGCAGGATCACCGACCCCAGCAGCGCTGCGAAGAACGTGAACCATTTGCGGCCATGTTCTACGTCAAAGTGAAGCCAGGTGAGCAGCATCCCTCCGATGAATCCACCGATTACGCCGACGACGATGTTCAGCAAGATGCCGGCCCCGCCGCCTTTCACGATCTTTCCTGCGATCCAGCCGGCGATTCCGCCGATGACGATGTAGGCGAGCCAACTCACTGCCGTTGGCGGGGAAAGGGCCAGGTACTCCGAGGCTGCCATCACATCCATGCGGGTCAGGCAGTAAACGACGTCTGCTGCGGCAGCGGGCTCGGAGTGGGAGTGACCTGGCTCGCCGGTGCCTGGCCTGGTGCCGGCGCGGGCGCGGGAGCTCCAGGAGCGGGTGCCGGAGCTCCCGGGGCCGGTGCTGTCGCGCCGGGCGCCGGTGCGCCTGGAGCGGGCGGCGGTGCGGCCGGTGCGTTAAACGGGAGGATCGACTCGGCGAGTGCTTTGGCCCCAACCTTGTCTACCGGGTTGTTGCCGGTCCCGAGCCACACCACAAACCAGCGCTGGGGCGGTCCGGCGTTGGTCGCGCTGGGCGCGCTGACAACCCCGGTCCAGATCTGCCCGTTCGGCTTGCTCGGGTCGCTGAATTTGACCTCGTAGTACGACGCGCTGCCGGTAATCCCGTTGGCGCCGGCGAGCGGGGTGGATTCCTGATTGATCCGCGTACCCGGATACGGCATGAAGAATTCACCCATGTCCGAACCCAGCCGGACGGCAGCCTTGCTGTCGTTGGCTTCGGCACTGGCGTAAAGCTTTTGGTCCAATCGTCCCATCACGATGCGCGTGTCGTTCGCGACGGGCGCCGGCTGACCGGGCGCCGGCGGAGGGCCGGTCATCTTGCTGAGCAGCGCCGAGCCGTAGTCCAGGTGCGACGCGTCCGACTCGGCCCAACCGCCGGGAAGCAGGTAGCTGAACCCACCGACTGCGTTGGTGATCCGGGCGGCGTTCGGGTCCACGGGCGGGGGCGCGTTCGGGTCGACGGGCGGCGGTACCGGCGCATTCGGGTCAACCGGCGGGGGCGGCGGTACCGGCGCGTTCGGGTCGCCAGCTGCCGGCTGCCCAGCGGGCGCCGGGGCACCCGCCGCAGGAGGCGCCGTCGTCGGAGCGGGAGCGGCGGCCGGTGCGGGCGCGGTCGTCGTTGCCGGAACCGGAGTCGGTACTTCGGGGTCGGCCTTCGCGGGGGCCGGCAATGCGAAGGTGACGACACTGGCACTGGTCACCGTGGCGATCGCCAGCGTCGCCCACAGACCTTTGCGACGTGTCGAGTTTGAGTCCACCTGATCCATGGCGACGAACCTACCGTGTTACCGCTGTGACGCAAGGGTGCCAAGCTGGGCGATGCGAGGCGGTTTTCCCGATGTTGCCGGAGTGCAACCTTCGCCAGTCTGCGCAGTTCATCGCGGGTTGGTGTGCCGTGGCGGCGCCGGATACAGCGTCACTTCGAGAGCTTTGACGGAAAACCACACCCGGTCCCCCGGTGTCAGCTGCAGCTCGGCGGCGGCTTCGGCGGTGATCTCGGCGGCCAGTCCCGGGGCGCCGTCGGGCTGCTCCTGGCCACGCAGCATGACCGCCGACCCGCGGATGTCCAGCTCCGCCACGGTGAGCTCAACGCAGTTGCGGGGGCTGCCGTGCGGTAGATCGCGATACACGGCGACAGCGGTCGGCGGGAAAACCGCGATCGCGTCCTGCCCGTCGGTCAGTTCGGCGCCCAGCTGCTGGGCGCCGACGCCGTGCCAGTTCTCGCCAGAGCGGGCCCGCAGCGAGCCGCCCGGCCCGATGGTGCCGTTGACCAGGTTGACGCCCGCGATGCGGGCCCCGAAATGGCTGCGCGGCGCGGTCAGCACCTCGGGCACCGGCCCGACTTCGGCGATCTTCCCGGACTCGAGCACCAGCGCCCGATCGGCCAGGGTGAACACGTCGAGCAGGTCATGGGTTATCAGGATGACCGCGCAGCCGCTGCGGGTGACCACGGTGCGCAACACCGCGCGGATGGCCGCGGCGGCGCCGACGTCCAGGCCGGCCAGTGGCTCGTCGAGCAGCAGCACGTCGGGTTCGGCGGCCAACGCCCGCGCGATCGCCACCCGCTGGGCCTGACCGCCGGACAGTTGCCGCGGTTTCCGGTCGGCGAAATGCTCGGCATCCACCTCGCGCAGCCATCGCAGAGCCGTCTGCCTCTCGTCGCGAGTGGAGCGAAAGATCCCGCGACGGCTGTGCGGTCCGAATGCGACATTGCCGGCGACGCTCAGGTGCGGGAACAACAACGGGTCCTGCAGCAGCAGCCCCACCCGGCGATCGTGCGTCGCCACGTCCACCCCGGCCGTCGTGTCGGTCAGCACCCGATCCCCCAGCCGCACCACGCCCTCATCGGGGTGGACCAGTCCGGCGATGACGTGCAGGGCTGTCGACTTACCCGCGCCGTTGGGTCCGAGCATCGCGAGCACCTCGCCGGCAGACACCGAGAACTCGACGTCCAGCCGGCGTTCTGCGACGACCGCGCGAAGCTGCAACTCGCTCATTTCCCCGCTACCTCGCGTCTGTTCCGGTAAGCCGGCGAGCGCCCAAGCCGAGCACCACCAGCGCGGCCACCGCGACGAGCAGGATCGACAGTGCCACAGCGGCATTCGCGTCGGTCACCCGCTGCAGATAGATCTCCAGCGGCAGGGTGCGCGTGACGCCTTGCCGCGAACCCGCGAAGGTCAACGTCGCGCCGAACTCTCCCAACGAGCGGGCGAACGCCAGTACCGCGCCGGACATCAGTCCCGGCAGCAGCAGCGGCAGGGTGACCCGCCACCACACCGTGCTGGGCCGGGCGCCGAGCGTGGCCGCGACAACCTCGTAATCGGATCCCGCGGTGCGCGCCGCGCCCTCGAGGGAGATCACCAGAAACGGCAGCGAGACAAAGGTCTGCGCGAGCACCACCGCGGTCGTGCTGAAGGCGATGCTGATTCCGGCGGCTTCCAAGTAATGCCCGATCAGTCCGAGCCGGCCGAACGCGTAGAGCAGCGCGATGCCGCCCACCACCGGCGGCAGCACCAGCGGGAGCAGGATCAGCGGCCGCAGCAGCCGGACCAGCCGCGCGGTGCTGCGGGCCAGCACCAACGCCATCGGCACCCCCAGCAACACGCACAGCACCGTGCTGGCGGCCGCGGTCTTCAGGCTCAGCAACAGTGCCGTCTTCGACGACGAGCTGGTGATCAGCGACCAGAAATTCGCCCAGTCAACCTTGATCGCGATCGCCAACAGCGGCAACACCACGAAGGTGGCCCCCGCGGCGGCAGGGACAAACACCCATCGGGGCAGGTTCGTGGGCCGACGCACGATGGGCGGTCAGGGCTTCGCGAAGCCCAATTGGGCCAGGATCTTCTGGCCTGCATCAGACGTCACCAGGGTCACGAACTTTTGCGCCGTCATCGCCTGCGGCGTCTTCTTCAACACCCCGATGGGATAGACGTTGACCGCACCGGCAGCCTCGGGGAAGTTGACCGTCGCCACTTTGTCTTTGGCGCTTTTCGCGTCCGTGACATAGACCAGCGCGGCATCGGCCTGTCCGGTGGTGACCTTATTGAGGACGTCGGTCACGCTGGGCTCCTCACTGACCGGGTTGAGGTGTACTCCGGTGCTGTTTTCGATGCGCTGGGTCGCCGCTCCGCATGGCACGGGCTTCTGGCAGGTCACCACGTTGATTCCCGGCTTGGCCAGATCGGCGAAGGAACCGATCTTTTTCGGGTTGCCCGGCGCGGTGACGATGACCAGCGTGTTGGCGGCGAAATTCGTCGGGTCCCCGGCCAGCAGCCCGGCCTTGACGACGGTGTCCATCTGCGCGGTGTCCGCCGACGCGAAGACGTCGGCAGTCGCACCCTGGGTCAACTGCATAGCGAGTTCTGAGGAACCCGCGAATTCGAATTCGACACCGCTACCGGGATTGTCGGTTTTGAACTGCTGACTGATCTGGGTGAACGCGGGCTTGAGCGAGGCCGCGGCGAACACCACGATCGAGCCGGAGGCTGGTGCCGGTTGGCCGGGTGATGACGACGGCGTTTTCGTGCCACAGGCCACCAATCCCGCGACGAGCATCGTCGATACCAGCCCGGCCAGAACCCCGATCCGACGCATGGTCAGACCCTAGCTGGCGGACGGTTACGGAGTTACGGCCAAAGAGTTATCGAAATTTGTCTGCGCGTCGTGGCGTCCTTAGTTTCCCCTTAGAGCTACTGTCCAGTAACATCGACCTAGATCGACGCCCTGACGCGCTGAGATTCCAGGCGACGACAGGTTCGGTTCGACGTTGAACACGAGGAGGTCATGGCAGTGGAGGTGCTGGTCACCGGCGGCGACACGGAGCTCGGCCGCACAGTTGCCGAGGGTTTTCGCGATGACGGTCACAAGGTGACCCTCGTCGGTTCACGCCGCAGCGATCTCGAGGTCAACGCCAAAGAACTCGACGTCGACGCCATCGTCTGCGACACCACCGACCCGGCCAGCCTCGAGGAGGCTCGCGGGTTGTTCCCGCACCACCTGGACACCATCGTCAACGTGCCCGCCCCCGGCTGGGACGTCGGCGACCCCCGCACCTACTCGATGTCCGACACCGCCAACGCGTGGCACCACACCCTGGACGCGACCGTGCTGTCAGCGGTGCTGACGGTTCAAGCAATCGGTGACCACCTGCGCTCCGGTGGCGCCATCATCAGCGTCGTGCCGGAAAACCCGCCCGCCGCCGGCGTCGACGCCGCGATCAAAGCGACGCTGTCGAGCTGGATCGCCGGACAGGCCGGCATTTTCGGCACCCGCGGCATCACCGTCAACGCGGTGGCGAGCGGGCGCAGCGCCCAGGCCGGCTACGACGGTCTCTCCCGCACACCGCCTTCCGTCGGCGAGGAGATCGCCCGGTTGGCGTTGTTCCTCACCACTCCGGCGGCCCGCCACATCACCGGCCAGACGCTGCACGTCAGCCACGGCGCGCTCGCGCGTTTCGCCTAGGGCGTATTAGAACGAGTGCTCGACGTCGGTGCCCCCGAGGCGCTGCGGCCACTGCTCGGTATGTAACCGCGGTCGCTTTCGGCGTCGGACATGACGCGAATCACGTCGGCGCGACCAGGAACTCTGGGCCGATGTGGTTGATTACACAGGCTTACTACCTGGGTTTCGCGGCAGCGGGATGACTACCGTAGTAGCTAACTGAAATCGCACGCCACGAAGCCCCGCAGGAGCATCCCAACCAATGAGCCCTCAGCCAGAAGCTACAGCTGAACCGAAGCGACGCCATCAAGTCGTCATCATCGGATCGGGGTTCGGCGGACTTAATGCGGCAAAGAAACTCAAGCACGCCGACGTCGACATCAAACTGATCGCCCGCACCACTCACCACCTGTTCCAGCCGTTGCTGTACCAGGTGGCGACGGGCATCGTGTCCGAAGGCGACATCGCCCCACCTACCCGCGTGGTCCTGCGCAGGCAGCGCAACGTCCAGGTGCTGCTTGGTGACGTCACGCATGTCGATCTCGCGGGGAATTTCGTCGTATCGGATTTGCTCGGCCACACCTACGAAACCCCTTATGACAGCCTGATTATCGCCGCCGGCGCCGGCCAGTCGTATTTCGGCAACGACCAGTTCGCCGAGTTCGCGCCGGGCATGAAATCGATCGACGATGCGCTCGAGGTGCGGGGACGAATCCTGAGCGCCTTCGAACAGGCCGAACGGTCTCGCGATCCGGAACGACGGGCCAAACTCTTGACATTCACTGTCATCGGGGCCGGCCCCACCGGCGTCGAAATGGCAGGGCAGATCGCGGAATTGGCGGCCCACACGTTGAAAGGTTCGTTCCGGCACATCGACTCCACCAGGGCGCGCGTGATCCTGCTGGACGCCGCCCCCGCGGTGCTGCCGCCGTTCGGCGAAAAGCTGGGCACACGTGCGCGCGCTCGGCTGGAGAAGATGGGCGTCGAGATCCAGCTGGGCGCGATGGTCACCGACGTCGACCGTAACGGCATCACGGTCAAGGATTCCGACGGCACCCTCCGGCGCATTGAGTCCGCCTGCAAGGTGTGGTCCGCGGGAGTCCAGGCGAGCGGCCTGGGCATGGATCTCGCGGAGCAGTCGTCGGTCGAACTCGACCGCGCGGGACGGGTCAAGGTGTTGCCCGATCTGTCCGTCCCCGGTCATCCCGACGTGTTCGTCATCGGTGACATGGCCGCCGTCGAAGGCGTTCCAGGCGTGGCGCAGGGCGCGATCCAGGGTGCGAAGTACGTCGCCGGCATGATCAAAGCCGAACTCGCGGGTGCCAACCCGGCCGAGCGAGAGCCCTTCCAGTATTTCGACAAGGGCTCCATGGCCACGGTGTCGCGCTTTTCCGCGGTGGCCAAGGTCGGGCCGCTGGAGTTCAGCGGCTTCATCGCCTGGCTGATGTGGCTTGTGCTGCACTTGGTTTATCTGGTCGGGTTCAAGACCAAGATCAGCACGCTGCTGTCCTGGACCGTGACCTTCCTCAGCACCCAGCGTGGCCAGCTCACCATTACCGAGCAGCAGGCGTTCGCCCGCACCCGCATCGAACAGCTTGCGGTGCTCGCCGCGGAGGCGAAGCGACCGGCCGCCGCCAGAAGGGCGAGTTAACCGGCTAGCCGGTCGGCCTGCCAGGTGCTGACGGTTTCGCCGCCCAATTCCATCCTGTGCCGCCTGCTCAGCCCTCCCGGGGCTCGAGATTCTGCAGCCGCACTTGCCCTCGGGCGATGACTTTCTCGTCGTCATCGGTGATCGTGACCAACCACAGCTGCTGGCGCCGGCCGCGGTGAATCGGCTGGGAGGCGCCGAATACCGTGCCCGAGCCAATCGACCGCAGGAAGTCCGTGTTGTTGTTCACCCCGACCACCTCGCCGCCGCCGCGCGTGGCGAGCCAGATATAGGCGGACACGCTGGCCATGCTCTCCACCATTGAGCAGTAGACACCGCCGTGCACCAGGCCCATCGGCTGCAGCAGTTTGGGCGTGACCTCGAGCTGGGCGCGGACGCCATCGGGACTGAGTTCGGTGAATTGCAGGCCCAGCTCGTTATCGAATGGTGCGTTGAAATCGGGCGGGATCACCGCATCGGGCGACGTTGACACGCTCTGTGTCTACACCATCGCCAAATCCGCCGATCATGGCTGGCCGCGAATGATGCAAAGAACAGGCGAGCCCCGTGCGCTAAGGCACGGGGCTCGCCGATCGAGTAGACCGGGGGTCGCTGCAGCCCTCAGGACACTCCGGCGGTCTGTTGCGCTCGACCCCCATCACTATAGGCAAGGCTGTCCTAACTTTGCAAGGGTAGTCTGCAAGTAGTCCACCGGGCGTATGCGCAGGCGATGGTCGGACACCGAATCGGCCGGCTGTCTATACGACCGTCGGTAGTAAGCCGGAGTACGCTTGTTTCGACGCTCAGGAGATGAAGGAACTATGGCCAAGCTGACACGGCTGGGGGATCTGGAACGCGCAGTGATGGACCATCTGTGGTCCACAGCTGAACCGCAGACCGTCCGCCAGGTGCATGAAGACTTGTCGGCCCGCCGCGACCTCGCTTATACGACGGTGATGACCGTGCTGCAGCGGCTGGCCAAGAAGAATCTGGTGTCCCAAATCCGTGACGACCGCGCGCACCGCTACGCGCCCGTACACGGGCGCGACGAGCTGGTCGCCGGGCTAATGGTCGACGCGCTCTCCCAGGCCGAGGACTCCGGGGGCAGACAGGCGGCTTTGGTGCACTTTGTCGAGCGTGTCGGTGCTGATGAGGCCGAGGCGCTGCGGCGCGCGCTTGCCGAACTGGAAGCCAATCAACGTAATACGTCATCCGCTGGCATTTCACCGGAGGGCTGAGGGACACTAGCAGTGTGTCCGCGCTGGCTTTTACCTTCCTCGCGGCGCTGCTCATTGGCCCCGCGCCAGCCCTATTAGCGCGAGCGTCCTGGCCACTGCGCGCCCCGCGTGCGGCGATGGTGCTTTGGCAAGCCATCGCCGTGGCCGCCGTGCTCTCGGCATTCAGCGCCGGTATCGCTATCGCCACTCGGATTCTGATGCCCGGCCCCGACGGGCGGCCCACGGCCAGCGTCGTCGGTGCGGCCGGGCGGCTCGGTTGGCCGTTATGGACCGCCTATATCGCCGCCTTCGCACTGACCGTGCTGGTGGGTGTGCGACTGGTGGTCGCGGTCTTGCGGGTGGTCATCGCCAATCGGTGCCGGCGGGCTCACCATCGCATGGTGGTCGATCTCGTCGGGGTCGGGCACGGCGCCGCCCTTGCTCAGCCCTGCGCCCGCGGCCGTGGCCTGCGCGTCTTGGAGGTGGCCGAGCCGCTTGCCTACTGCCTGCCCGGAGTCCGCAGCCGGGTCGTCGTCAGCGAGGGAACGCTGACCAAGCTCACCAACGACGAAGTCTCCGCCATCCTCACCCATGAGCGGGCACATCTGCGCGCCCGCCACGACCTGGTTCTGGAGGCGTTCACCGCGGTGCACGCCGCTTTCCCGCGCCTGGTCCGCAGCTCCAATGCACTGGGTGCGGTGCAACTGCTGGTCGAGCTGCTCGCCGACGACGCCGCGGTGCGCACGGCCGGACGCACTCCCCTGGCCCGGGCGCTGGTCGCCTGCGCCGCCGGGTGGGCTCCGTCGGGCGCGTTGGCCGCGGGCGGTCCCAGCACGGTGGTGCGGGTTCGTCGGCTGTCCGGACGGGGCAACAGTGTCATGCTTTCCGTGGCCGCGTACCTGACCGCGGCAGCCGTTCTCGTCGTGCCCACAGTGGCGTTGGCAGTGCCGTGGCTCACCGAGCTCAAGCGGCTGTTCAACCTCTGACCCAGCCCACGGCGAATCCCTTTGGCAGACCCGAACTCCGCTGTGCCACAGTGTGACGGAAACCGTGCAGCAAAAGTTCTCCAACCTGAGAGGCGAAGACATGAGTTCGTCGGATTCGAAGACTGGCACCGCACAAATCGGTGTGACCGGCCTGGCCGTCATGGGTTCGAACCTCGCCCGTAACTTCGCCCATCACGGCTACACCGTGGCGCTGCACAACCGGTCGATCGCCAAGACGGACGCGCTACTCAAGGAGCACGGCGACGAGGGCAACTTCGTCCGCTCGGAGACAATCGAAGAATTCCTGGATGCGCTGGAGAAGCCGCGACGGGTGATCATCATGGTCAAGGCCGGAGACCCCACCGACGCCGTCATCAACGAGCTCGCCGACGCCATGGAAGAAGGCGACATCATCATCGACGGCGGCAACGCCCTCTACACCGACACCATCCGCCGGGAGAAGGCGATCCGTGAGCGTGGCCTGCACTTCGTCGGCGCGGGTATCTCCGGGGGCGAGGAAGGCGCGCTGAACGGCCCGTCGATCATGCCGGGCGGGCCGGCCGAGTCCTACAAATCGCTGGGCCCGCTGCTCGAGGAGATCTCGGCGCACGTCGACGGGGTGCCGTGCTGCACCCACATCGGCCCCGACGGCGCCGGCCACTTCGTCAAGATGGTGCACAACGGCATCGAGTACTCCGACATGCAGTTGATCGGCGAGGCCTACCAGCTGCTGCGCGACGCACTCGACAAGACCGCGCCCGAGATCGCGGATGTCTTCGCCGAATGGAACAAGGGCGACCTGGACAGCTTCCTCATCGAGATCACCGCGCAGGTCTTGCGTCAGACGGACGCCAAGACGGGCAAGCCGCTGGTTGACCTCATCCTGGACGAGGCCGAGCAGAAGGGCACCGGTCGCTGGACGGTGAAGTCCGCGCTGGACCTCGGGGTGCCGGTCACCGGTATCGCCGAGGCCGTGTTCGCCCGTGCGCTCTCGGGGTCGGTTGCCCAGCGCAAGGCCACAACCGGACTGGCCTCGGGTCATCTCGGCGAAAAGCCAACGGACGCTGCACAATTCATCGACGACGTCAGCAAGGCGTTGTACGCCTCCAAGATCATTGCGTATGCCCAGGGCTTCAACCAGATTCAGGCCGGCAGCATCGAGTACGACTGGGGCATTACCCCCGGTGACATGGCCACCATCTGGCGCGGCGGCTGCATCATCCGGGCCAAATTCCTCAACCGGATCAAAGAGGCGTTCGACGAGGACGCCGACCTGCCGTCGCTCGTCGTCGCGCCGTACTTCCGCTCCGCTATCGAGGAGTCCATCGATAGCTGGCGGCGCGTCGTGGTGAAGGCCACCGAACTCGGCATCCCGATCCCTGGGTTCTCCTCGGCGCTGTCGTACTACGACGCGCTGCGCACCGAGCGACTGCCCGCCGCGCTGACCCAGGGTCTGCGCGACTTCTTCGGGGCGCACACCTACGGGCGGATCGACGAGGACCCGGACAAACGCTTCCACACGCTGTGGAGCGGAGACCGTACCGAAGTGCCGGCCTAGCGGGCCGATTAAGGTGATCTAGGGGGCTGTAAAGGGTGGGGCGACTGCGATGAAGTTTCTCAACGGACACCGGCCCGGCTACGACCTGACCTATAACGACGTCTTCATCGTGCCGAACCGGTCTGATATCACGTCGCGGTTCGACGTCGATCTGTCCACCCGCGACGGCTCCGGCACCACGATTCCGGTGGTCGTCGCCAACATGACCGCGGTGGCCGGACGCCGGATGGCCGAGACGATCGCGCGGCGCGGCGGCATCGTGATGCTGCCGCAGGATCTTCCGATCACCGCGGTGCAGCAGACGGTGGAGTTCGTCAAAAGCCGAGACCTGGTGCTCGATACCCCGGTCATGCTGGCCCCCGACGACTCGGTTTCGGATGCGATCGCGCTGATCCACAAGCGGGCGCACGGCGCCGCGGTGGTGGTCTTCGAGGGCCGCCCGATCGGCTTGGTCACCGAGGCGTCCTGCGCCGGAGTGGACCGTTTCACCAGGGTTCGCGACGTGGCGGTGTCCGAATTCGTCAGTGCTCCGCTGGGCACCGAGCCGCGCAAGATTTTCGACCTGCTCGACAACGCTCCGATCGGGGTCGCCATCGTCACCACCGCGGACGGCAAGCTCGCCGGCGTGCTCACCCGCACGGGTGCGGTGCGCGCCGGTCTGTACACCCCAAGCACCGACGCCGCGGGCCGGCTACGCGTCGGCGCGGCCGTCGGCATCAGCGGGGATGCGGGAGCCAAGGCCCGCTCGCTGGCCGAGGCCGGCGTCGACATGCTCGTCATCGATACCGCGCACGGACATCAGCTCCGGATGTTGGAAGCGATCAGATGCGTGGCGTCGCTGGAGCTGGGCGTGCCGCTGGCGGCGGGCAACGTCGTGTCGGCCGAGGGCACCCGGGAGCTGCTGAGCGCCGGCGCCAACATCGTCAAGGTCGGCGTCGGGCCCGGCGCGATGTGCACCACCCGGATGATGACCGGTGTCGGCCGCCCGCAATTCTCCGCCGTACTCGAATGTGCAGCTGCTGCAAAGAATCTCGGCGGGCACGTATGGGCCGACGGCGGGATCCGCCATCCGCGGGACGTAGCGCTGGCGCTAGCCGCCGGGGCGTCGAACGTGATGATCGGGTCCTGGTTCGCCGGCACCTACGAGTCGCCCGGTGACCTGATGCGCGACCGCGACGACCAGCCGTACAAGGAGAGCTACGGGATGGCGTCCAAGCGGGCGGTCGTCGCGCGCACCGCCGCAGACAGCGCATTCGACCGCGCCCGCAAGGCGTTGTTCGAGGAAGGCATTTCCAGGTCGAGGATGGGCCTGGACCCCGACCGTGGCGGCGTCGAGGACCTGATCGACCACATCACGTCGGGCCTGCGCAGCACCTGCACCTACGTCGGTGCCTCGACTCTGGCGGAGTTGCACGAGCGAGCGGTCGTCGGCGTGCAATCGGCGGCGGGCTTCGCCGAGGGCCATCCGTTGCCGCTGGGCTGGTGACGCCGGCAGCGGGGTAACAGCACGTCGTGGCCGGTCCAGCCAGATCTCTTCGCTACCATGTGAATTTCTAGATCTTCTCGCCCGCAGCAACGCGCTGCGCGGCATCAAGCGAAAGGCATGACGTGCCGCAGGCACCCGTCGAGCCCGTCGGTTTTTGGGCGAAGCGGCTACCCAGAGCTACCCTGGCTCGACTCTTGGCTCCCGGGCCACAGCGATAGCCGAGCCCGCCATGAACCTCACCGTCACCGTCGTCAGCGTGCTCGCCGTTGCGGTGCTCATCTTCGGCAACGCGGTATTCGTCGCGGCCGAGTTCTCATTGACCGCACTGGACCGCAGCACCGTCGAGGCCAACGCCCGCAAGGGTGGCCGGCGCGACCGCTACATCCAGCGCGCCCAGGACCGGCTCTCGTTCCAGCTGTCGGGTGCGCAGCTGGGCATTTCGATCACCACGCTGGTGACCGGTTACCTGACCGAACCCATGGTGGCCGACCTGCCGCATCCGTGGCTGGACGCCCTCGGCGTGCCGGATCCGTTGGCCGACGGGATCACCGCGTTCATGGTGATCGTGATCGTGACGTCGGTGTCGATGGTCTTCGGCGAGCTGGTCCCGAAGTATCTGGCCGTGGCGCGGCCGTTGTCGACCGGGCGTGCCGTCGCTGGTTTTCAGCTGATGTTCTCGCTGCTGCTCACCCCGGTCATCCGCCTGACGAACGGGGCGGCGAACTGGCTGGTCCGCAAGATGGGCATCGAGCCGGCCGAAGAGCTGCGATCGGCGCGTTCACCGCAGGAGTTGCTCTCGCTGGTCCGTAGCTCGGCGCGCAGCGGCTCCCTGGACCCCGCCACCGCCGCGTTGGTACGACGCTCGCTGCAGTTCGGAGCCCGCACCGCCGAGGAGCTGATGACGCCGAGGTCGAAGATCGTGGCGCTGCAAACCGACGACACCGTCGGCGACCTGATCGCCACGGCCGCCGAATCCGGGTTCTCCCGCTTTCCTCTCGTCGACGGCGACCTCGACGAGACTGTCGGCATCGTGCACGTGAAGCAGGTCTTCAGGGTGCCGCGGGCAGAGCGCGCGGGCACGCTGTTGACCACGCTCGTGCAGCCCGTGCCGGTGGTGCCGTCGACGTTGGACGGTGACGCGGTAATGGCCCAGATCCGTGCCAACCCGCTGCAGACCGTGATGGTCGTTGACGAATACGGCGGTACCGCAGGGATTGTCACCGTCGAGGACCTGATCGAAGAGATCGTCGGCGACGTCCGCGACGAACACGACGACGCCACGCCGGATGTCGTGCCGGCGGGCACCGGCTGGCAGGTGTCGGGCTTGCTGCGCACCGACGAGGTCGCCGCCGCCACCGGCTACCGAGCTCCCGAAGGACCGTACGAGACGATCGGCGGGCTGGTGCTGCGCGAGCTTGGTCACATCCCGGCGGTCGGTGAAACGGTCGAGCTGACTGCGCTGGACGGAGATGGCTTGTTGGACAGTGCAATTCGCTGGAAAGCGACGGTGGTTCGGATGGACGGCCGACGGATCGATCTGCTCGAGCTGACCGAACTGAGCCGCCGTAGCGACACACCCCTGGAGCACGACCAGCGATGAACAACACGCTCGGAGTGCTGCTGGCGATTCTGTTGATCGGGATGAACGCCTTTTTCGTCGGCGCGGAATTCTCGCTGATCTCGGCCCGCCGCGACCGCCTCGAGGCGCTGGCCGAGCAGGGCCAGAAGCGAGCGGTCACCGTGATCCGCGCCGGTGAACAGCTGGCCTCCATGTTGGCCGGCTCGCAGCTGGGCGTCACGGTGGCCTCGCTGCTGCTCGGGCGGATCGGCGAGTCGGCCGTCGCCAGCCTGTTGCGGTCGGCGTTTGGGCTGACCAGCATGCCCCCGGCACTACTGCACACCTTGTCGTTCGTGATCGCGCTCGCGGTGGTGGTGACGCTGCACGTGCTGCTGGGCGAGATGGTGCCGAAGAACATCGCGCTGGCGGGGCCGGAGCGCACGGCGATGCTGCTGGTGCCCCCCTACCTGGCCTACGTACGCGTTGCCCGGCCTTTCATCGTCTTCTACAACAAATGCGCCAACGCGATCCTGCGCCTGCTGCGAGTGGAACCCAAAGACGAGCTCGACATCACGGTCTCACCGGCAGAGCTGAGCGCGATGATCGCCGAATCGGTGTCCGAGGGCTTGCTCGATCCCGAGGAACACACCCGGCTGACCCGGGCGCTGCAGATCGGCAGCCGGGTGGTCGGCGATGTCGCCGTTCCGCTCGACGAAGTCCGGGCAGTACCGGTGGCCGCGCCTGGTTCCGGGCCGACGATCGGCGCCGTCGAAAGTGCCTTGGCCGAGACCGGCTACTCCCGCTTCCCCGTCGCTGCCGCCGACGGCAGGTTCATCGGCTACCTGCACATCAAGGACATGTTGCCGCTCGGCGACGATCCGCAGACCGTCATCGATCTCACGTTGGTGCGCCCGCTGCCGCGCGTGCCCATCACCTTGCCGCTGGCCGATGCCCTTTCGCGGATGCGCCGCACCAACAGCCATCTGGCACTCGTCACCGACGGCCGCGGCGTCGTCGCGATGGTGGCGATGGAGGACCTGATGGAGGATCTGGTCGGCAGCATGCGCGATGCGCAGTGACGCCAGGCGCCGGGCCGCCCGCCGAAGAGGGCCGCGTACAGCCCGTATGATTGAACGGCGCCGGTGCAAGACGGGGCCAGGGGCAGGGTGCGGCCGCAGCGCATGTGTTGCCGGAAGGCGCTCCGCGGGGCCCGGCGGGAAGCCCACGGTGAAGTCCGTCAAGCGCGCCGTGAGCTGCTGTTGCGGGTTGGACGAATACCAGCGTTCGCGCTGTTGGCCGGTAGGCTATGGCGTAGCTAATTGGGGCCAATCGGGGGCCGAACGGGACCAATGGGGCAAATATGTGGAGGAGAAAAATGACTGACCGCGTGTCGGCGGGGAACTTGCGCGTCGCCCGAGTGCTCTACGACTTCGTGAACAACGAGGCCCTGCCCGGCACCGATATCGACCCGGACAGCTTCTGGGCCGGTGTCGACAAGGTTGTCACCGACCTCACTCCGCAGAACCAGGGTTTGCTCAACACCCGCGACGAGCTGCAGGCCCAGATCGACAAGTGGCACCGCCACCGTGTCATCGAGCCGATCGACGTCGAGGCCTACCGTCAGTTCCTCGCCGACATCGGCTACCTGCTGCCCGAACCCGAAGACTTCACGATCACCACTTCCGGAGTGGATGACGAGATCACGACGACCGCCGGCCCGCAGCTGGTGGTGCCGGTGCTCAATGCGCGGTTCGCACTGAATGCGGCCAACGCCCGATGGGGGTCGCTGTACGACGCGTTGTACGGCACCGACGTAATCCCGGAATCCGACGGCGCCCAGAAGGGCAACAGCTACAACAGGATTCGCGGCGACAAGGTGATCGCCTACGCGCGCAAGTTCCTCGACCAGGCGGCGCCGCTGGCGTCGGGCTCGTGGGCAGACGCGACAGGCTTGAGCATCGAGGACGGCCAGCTGCGCATCGCCGTCGGAGCGGACTCCACCGAGTTGGCCAGCCCGGAGAAATTCGTCGGCTTCAGCGGCGAGCTCGGCTCCCCCAATTGGTCGGTGTTACTGGTCAATCACGGGCTGCACGTCGAGATCCTGATCGACCCCGAGTCGCCGATCGGCAAGACCGACCCCGCCGGCATCAAGGACGTGGTCCTGGAATCCGCCATCACCACGATCATGGACTTCGAGGACTCGGTGGCCGCCGTCGACGCTGACGACAAGGTACTGGGCTACCGCAACTGGCTCGGCCTGAACAAGGGCGACCTGGTCGAAGAGGTCAGCAAGGACGGCAAGAGCTTCACCCGCGTGCTCAACCAGGACCGCACCTACCACACCCCCGACGGGGGTGAGCTGACGCTGCCCGGGCGCAGCCTGCTGTTCGTCCGCAATGTCGGGCACCTGATGACCAACGACGCGATCGTCGACGCGGACGGCAACGAGGTGTTCGAGGGCATCATGGATGCACTGTTCACCGGGCTGACCGCCATCCACGGGCTCAAGGCCAGCGACGCCAACGGGCCGCTGGCCAACAGCCGCACCGGTTCCATCTACATCGTGAAGCCGAAGATGCACGGCCCCGCCGAGGTCGCGTACACCTGCGAGCTGTTCAGCCGTGTCGAGGACGTGCTGGGGTTGCCGCAGGGCACCTTGAAGGTCGGGATCATGGACGAGGAGCGGCGCACCACCGTCAACCTCAAGGCGTGCATCAAGGCCGCCGCCGACCGGGTCGTGTTCATCAACACCGGTTTCCTGGACCGCACCGGAGACGAGATCCACACCTCGATGGAGGCCGGTCCGATGATCCGTAAAGGCGCGATGAAGAACACCGCCTGGATCAAGGCCTACGAGGACGCCAACGTCGACATCGGCCTTGCCGCCGGCTTCTCCGGCAAGGCCCAGATCGGCAAGGGCATGTGGGCGATGACCGAGCTGATGGCCGACATGGTCGAGCAGAAGATCGGCCAGCCGAAAGCCGGCGCCACCACCGCGTGGGTGCCGTCCCCCACGGCGGCCACCCTGCACGCGATGCACTACCACCAGGTGGATGTCTTCGCCGTGCAGAAGGAACTCGAGGGCAACAAGCGCACCACCATCGACGAGCTGCTGACCATCCCGCTGGCCAAGGAGCTGGCCTGGGCTCCCGAGGAGATCCGCGAGGAGGTCGACAACAACTGCCAGTCCATCCTGGGCTACGTGGTGCGCTGGATCGACCACGGCGTCGGCTGCTCGAAGGTGCCCGACATCCACAACGTGGCCCTGATGGAGGACCGCGCGACGCTGCGGATCTCCAGCCAGTTGCTGGCGAACTGGCTGCGCCACGGCATCATCACCAGCGAGGACGTCCGCGCCGGGCTGGAGCGGATGGCCCCGGTGGTCGATCAGCAGAACGCCGGCGACCCGGACTACCACGCCATGGCCCCCAACTTCGACGACAGCATCGCGTTCTTGGCCGCCCAAGAGCTGATCCTGTCCGGCGCGCAGCAGCCCAGCGGCTACACCGAGCCGATCCTGCATCGGCGGCGGCGTGAACTCAAGGCCCGCGACGGTGCCTGATTCGGGCTCAACCTGCGGCAATGCTTCTGATGACTAGACTCGGCGCCGATTTCGCCACGAGAAAGATGACGGCTCGACGGAAAGGTGGCGGGCGCCCGCATGGGTAGGCACAGCATGCCCGATCGCGGGAAGTCGGCCGACGAACCCGCCGACGAGTCCGCGACAAACAAATTCACCGCCCGCGACCTCGTTTCCCGCTTCCAGGAGGAACGGGATGGGCCCAGCGCCGAGCCGGAATCGCATGACCTCGACGAGGACGACGACGCCGATTACGGCGACTACCCGGACGAGGGCGACGATGCCGACGACGGCGAGGAGCATGACGCCGACGCGAGCTTCGCGGACGGTGACGAGGACTACGCCGATGAGGACTTCTCCGCCGGCGAGGATCGCTACGCCGCTGACGGCATCGATGACGAGTACCCCGAATTCCCGCCTCGGCCGGAGAGCTCCGGCCCGCCTGAGGACGCACGGCCGGGTCTCCTCCAGTCCGGCCATCGAGTGCTCGGCGACTGGCGGGGCGGTCACCGCAGCGCCAGTGGGCGACGAGGAGTCAGCATCGGCGTGATCGTGGCTCTGGTCGCGGTCATCGTGGTGGTCGGCACCATCATCGTGTGGAGTTTCTTCGGCGACGCGTTGTCGCATCGCTCGCACACCGCCGCGGCACGCTGTGTGGGCGGTAAGGAGACCGTCGCCATCATCGTCGATCCGTCGATCACCGAGCAGGTCCAGCAGTTCGCGGAGAGTTACAACTCCTCGGCCGGTCCCGTCGGTGACCACTGCATGGTGCTGAACGTCAAGCCAGCCGGCTCCGACGCCGTCATCGCCGGCTTCATCGGCAAGTGGCCGGCGGATTTGGGCTCGCAGCCCGCGTTGTGGATCCCGGGCAGCTCGGTGTCGGCTGCGCGGCTGGCCGCAGCCACGGGCCAGAAAACGATCAGCGACAGCCGCTCACTGGTGACGTCGCCGGTGTTGCTTGCCGTTCGGCCCGACCTGCAACAGGCGCTCTCCAACCAAAACTGGGGCGCACTGACCGGCCTGCAAACCAATCCGAATGCATTGGCAGGCTTGAAGTTACCGGCGTGGGGGTCGCTGCGACTGGCCTTGCCGACGCACGGCAACAGCGATGCCTCCTACTTGGCGGGCGAAGCGGTGGCGGCCGCGTCGGCACCGCCCGGTGCGCCGGCCACCCAGGGCACCGCCGCACTGCGCTCCCTGATGAGCGCACAACCGAAACTGGCCGACAATTCGCTGACCGAGGCAATGAACGCGTTGCTGAAGCCCGGTGACGTGGCGACCGCGCCGGTGCACGCGGTGATCACCACCGAGCAGCAGGTGTTCGCGCGCGGCCAGTCGCTGTCCGATGCCAAGAACACGTTGGCTTCCTGGCTACCGCAGGGCCCCGCACCGGTGGCCGACTACCCCACCGTGTTGCTCAGCGGCTCATGGCTGACGCCGGAACAGACCTCGGCGGCAAGCGAGTTCGCCCACTTCATCCGTAAGCCCGAACAACTCGCGAAACTCGCCAGAGCCGGGTTCCGCGTCAACGGCGTCAAGCCGCCGAGCAGTCCGGTAACGAGTTTCGCGGCCCTGCCCTCCACGCTGTCGGTGGGGGACGACGCCACGCGCGCCACGCTGGCCGACGCCATGGCGGCGCCGTCGAGCGGACTGGCCGCCACGATCATGCTGGACCAGTCGATGCCCGGCGATGAAGGCGGAAAATCCCGGCTGGCCAACGTGATCGCGGCGCTGCAAGACCGGATCAAAGCATTGCCGCCGAGTGCCATCTTGGGATTGTGGACATTCGACGGCCACGAGGGCCGCTCAGAGGTCGCGACCGGCCCGCTGGCCGACCCGGTCAACGGCCAGCCCCGCCCGGCAGCCCTGGCGGCCGCGCTGGACAAGCAATATTCGTCGGCCGGCGGTGCGGTGTCGTTCACTACGCTGCGGATGATCTATCAGGATATGCAGACCAATTACCGTCCCGGGCAAACGAATTCGATTCTGCTGATCACTGCGGGACCGCATACGGATCAATCCCTGGACGGGCCGGGCCTGCAGAATTTCATCCGGACGAGTGCTGACCCGGCCAAACCGATCGCCGTGAACGTCATCGACTTTGGCGCTGATCCGGACCGCGCAACCTGGGAGGGCGTCGCCCAGCTCAGTGGCGGCAGCTACCAGAACCTGACCACGTCGGCGTCCCCGGAGCTGGCCACGGCACTCAGCACATTTTTGGGCTGAGACAGCGGCAGCGGAGATAGCACAATGAACGTCGATTTCACTCCGGATCCACGGTTGTACCCGTTCGAGTCGCGCTGGTTCGACAGCTCGCGGGGCCGCATCCACTACATCGATGAAGGAGTCGGGCCGCCGCTGCTCTTGTGCCACGGCAACCCGACGTGGAGTTTCCTCTATCGCAATATCATCACCGCCCTGCGCAGCCAATTCCGTTGCATCGCACCGGATTATCTGGGATTTGGGCTCTCGGAACGTCCGCCGGGTTTCGGGTACAAGGTCGACCAGCACGCACAGGTGATCGGCGAGCTGGTCGATCATTTGGAGCTGGACGGCTACCTGACGATGGGTCAGGACTGGGGCGGGCCGATCAGCATGGCGGTCGCGGTGGAGCGTGCCGATCGGGTGCGTGGCATCGCATTGGGCAACACCTGGTTCTGGCCGATCGACGTGCTGACGACAAAGATCTTCTCCCGCGTGATGTCCAGTCCCCCAATGCAAAAAGCGATCCTGCAGCGCAACTTCTTCGTCGAGCGACTGATCCCCGCGGGCACAGCGCAACGGCCCGGGACCGCCGTGATGGACCACTACCGGGGCGTTCAGCCCAGCCCGGGCGCACGGCTCGGGGTGGCCGAGATGCCCAAGCAGATTTTGGCGGCCCGCCCGCTGCTGGAACGGCTGAGCCGCGACGTGCCGGCCAAGCTCGGCGCGAAGCCGGCGCTGCTGGTTTGGGGCATGAAGGACTTCGCATTTCGGCCCGGCCCGACCCTCCCGCGAATGCGGGCGACGTTCCCCGATCACGTCGTGGTGGAGCTACCCAAAGCCAAGCACTTCATCCAGGAGGACGCGCCCGACGAGATCGCCGCGGCGATCGCCGAGCGCTTCGGCTGACCAAGGCGGCCCAAGCACGCGCTATTCGAACGCCTCCACGGGTGGGCACGAGCACATGAGATTGCGATCGCCGTAGGCACCGTCGATACGACGCACCGGCGGCCACACTTTGGGCCGGAAGGCCTTGCCGAGCGGGTAGGCGGCCTCTTCCCGCGTGTACGGGTGATCCCAGTCGGCGACCAGTAGGCACTCGGCCGTGTGCGGTGCACCCCGCAGCGGATTGTCGTCGGTGGGCCACTCCCCTGCGCCGACGCGATCGATCTCACCGCGGATGGCGATCATGGCTTCGCAAAATGCATCGAGCTCGTTGAGGTTCTCGCTCTCGGTCGGCTCCACCATCAATGTGCCGGCCACCGGGAAGCTCATGGTGGGGGCGTGAAAGCCGTAGTCCGCCAGGCGCTTTGCGACATCGTCGACCGTCACACCGGTCGATTTGGTGATGCCGCGCAGGTCCAGGATGCATTCGTGGGCAACCATGCCGTTCTCGCCGGTGTAGAGCACCGGGAAATACTCGTCGAGCCGGCGGGCGATGTAGTTGGCCGAGGCGATCGCGGTCAGCGATGCCGCCCGCAGTCCGTCAGCGCCCATCATCCTGATATAGGCCCAGCTGATCGGCAGGATCGAGGCCGAGCCGTAGGGCGCCGACGACACCGGGTGCCCTTCGGGCAGCTCGGGAGCGTACGGGTGACCCGGCAGGAACGGCGCCAGATGCGAACGTGCCGCGACCGGACCGACACCCGGGCCGCCGCCACCGTGCGGGATGCAGAAGGTCTTGTGCAGATTCAGGTGGCTCACGTCGCCGCCGAACTTGCCCGGCCGGGCCAGACCCACCAGGGCGTTGAGGTTGGCGCCGTCGACGTACACCTGGCCGCCGGCGTCGTGCACGGCCGCGCAGATCTCGGCGATGTCGTGCTCGAACACCCCGTGCGTGGATGGGTAGGTGATCATCAGCGCCGCCAGCCGCTCGGCATGCTCGCCGATCTTGGTGCGCAGATCATCGAGATTGACATCGCCGTTGTCGTGGCAGCCCACCACGACCACCCGCATCCCGGCCAGTGCCGCCGACGCCGCGTTGGTGCCGTGCGCGCTGGATGGAATCAGGCAGACGTCGCGGTGCGGTTCGCCGCGGCTGGCGTGATAGTCGTGGATCGCCAGCAGACCGGCGTACTCGCCTTGGGACCCGGCGTTCGGTTGCAGCGACACCGCGTCATAGCCGGTGATTTGCACCAGCCAGGTCTCCAGATCGCTGATCAGACGACGCAGCCCCGGGGAGTCGGCCGCCGGAGCGAACGGATGCAACCGGGAGAACTCCGGCCAGGTGATCGACTCCATCTCGGCGGCGGCATTGAGCTTCATCGTGCACGAGCCGAGCGGAATCATGCTGCGATCCAAGGCGATATCCTTGTCCGCCAGGGTGCGCAGGTAGCGCATCATCGCCGTCTCGGTGTGGTACTGCGTGAAGGCGGGATGGGTCAGGAATTCCGATGTGCGCGTGGCGATATCGGTGGGGGAAGGTTCGGCGGGCGACACCCCGAAAGCGTCCAGGACCAGGCCCACGTGGGCGTCGGTGGTGGCCTCGTCGCAGGCCACCGACACATGGTCGGGGTCAACTCGCCAGAGGTTGACGCCCCTGGCCTTGGCTTTGGCAACGACTTCGTCGGCGCGCCCCGGCACTCGCGCCAGGACTGTGTCGAAGTACGTCTCGTGCACCAGTGCTTCGCCCAGCGCGGCGGCGATGGTTTCGGCGCGGCCATGTACCCGCCGCGCGATGGCGGTCAGTCCGTCGGCGCCGTGGTAGCTGGCGTACATCGCGGCCATCACCGCCAGCAGTACCTGCGCGGTACAGATGTTGCTGGTCGCCTTGTCCCGGCGGATGTGCTGCTCGCGGGTCTGCAACGCCAAGCGATAGGCCGGTGAGCCGTCGCTGTCGACCGAGACGCCAACCAGTCGGCCCGGCAGCTGACGGGCGTGGTTGGCCGGCACGGCCAGGTACCCCGCGTGCGGACCGCCGAATCCCATTGGCACACCGAATCTTTGGGTGCTGCCAAACGCGACGTCGGCGCCGATGTCGCCCGGCGGAGTGATCAGCGTACATGCCAGTAGGTCGGCGCCGATCGCGACCAATGCACCCCGCTCGTGAGCCTCGGCGACCAGCGCGGACCAATCGGTGATCCGGCCGCTGGCTCCGGGCAGTTGGGCGATCACGCCGAAGAAGTCGCCGTCCGGCAGACCGTCCCGCAGATCAGCGGTGACGATCTCGATGCCCAACGGCTGGGCGCGGGTGGCCAGCACGGCAGCGGTCTGAGCGAACACGTCGGTGTCGACCGCCAGCCGATTCGCGCTGCCGCGTGCCGCCCGATGCATCAGCGTCATGGCCTCGGCGGCTGCGGTGCCCTCGTCGAGCATCGAGGCGTTGGCGATCTCGAGCCCACTCAGACCGCTGACCATGGTCTGGAAGTTCAGCAGCGCTTCGAGTCGGCCCTGGCTGATCTCCGGTTGGTACGGCGTGTAGGCGGTGTACCAGGCGGGGTTCTCCATGATGTTGCGCAACAACACCGGCGGGGTGAGCGTGTCGTAATAGCCCTGTCCGATCATCGACACCGCGACACTGTTGGTGTCGGCCAAGGCCCGCAGTTCGGCCAGCGCCTCGGCCTCGCTGGCGGCCGGCGGCAGTGCGCCCAGACCCGGCGCGACACCGCTGTCGGATAGCTTGTCCAGAATGCCGGCCGGGACGGCCTTGGATGCCAGCTGCTCGAGCGAGCTGACACCGATCACTTCGAGCATGGCTGCGACGGCTTGGCTGTCCGGCCCGATGTGGCGGGGGGCAAATGCTGATTTGTCGATCACGGGTACTCCTGACACCGACGGAGGGACTACTAACGGCCCTCCCCCTCTGTCTTTACCCAGTCACGGGCGCCTGAGAGATTCGGCGCCTAGTCCCCCCAAGCGCCTTTCCCCATCGGCGGGTGTACCGCTCTCGCGGCACCGCTTTCCAGAGGCATCGTCGCCCTTGCGCGGTCCGGGGTGCCTGAGAGGTTGACGGAGAGGTGTTGCTCCTTCGGCGTCCATGGCTGGCGGCCACAGAACTCTCCCGCGCGGGCGTGATGCGACGCCTAGTTTACCCGTGAGTAGCAGCCCGGTGAACGAAATGGGCCAAGTGTCGGTGACTAACCGATCTTGCGGTCGCGATGCTTGCGCCGGGAGGCCAGCTCGTCCTCCGGCGTCGCAATCGACTCGCCGCCGTCAGCCCGCTCACCTGGGAAGTCGGCGATAACGCCGGTCAGTTCCCGCATGGCGCCCGAGACGGCAATGCCGAACACACCCTGGCCACCCTGCAGCAGGTCGACGACTTCTTCGGCCGACGTGCACTCGTAGACGGTGGTGCCGTCCGAGAACAAGGTGATGTTGGCGAGATCTTCGACGCCGCGCTGGCGCAGATGGTCGACCGCGACGCGGATGTTGTGCAGCGAAATACCGGTGTCCAGCAGCCGCTTGACGATCTTGAGAACCAGGATGTCCTTGAAGGAGTACAGCCGCTGGCTGCCGGATCCCGCCGCACTTCGAATCGACGGCACCACCAACGACGTGCGTGCCCAGTAGTCCAGCTGGCGGTAGGTGATTCCGGCGATCTGGCAGGCACTCGGCCCGCGGTAGCCGACCAGCTCGTCAGGCACCGAATCGTCAGGAAACAGGCCCGGCTGCACGGGTCCGCTGGCCACGGTGACGCTGGGTTCACCGTTGCTGGCGGCATCCGCGTGGTCAGCAAGTTCCAGCTGTTCTTGACGTGGTCGGTCGCTCACAGTGGTTCCTCTCGCCGATCGCGCTCGTCACTAGCTGCGTCTACTGGCTGCCGCGACAGCCTTGTTGGCTAAGGCCCGAGTGCTAGAGAGCTTACGCTGTTCGATCGCTGCCGGGCCTTAACTCGTTCTCAAAGTATGGCTGCCGTAAGGGCAAGGGGCGTGCTAGCCATTAGGCGTGTCGACATCACAGTGTCAGATGAGACGGATCCGTGATATCGACGCCCAAGCGTAGCTACGCGCCGGCGACCCCTTCTGACCCGCTATTTCACGACGCACATTCCGGCCGGGCCGCTGGGCCTGCAGGCTTAGGTGGCCTTGAAGTCGTCGGGAGACACGCTGTCGAGAAACTCCTTGAATTTCTCCACCTCGTCCTCGCGAACGGCGGTGTTGGATTCCTCGTCGCTCTCGTCGGGGATCAGCAGACCGGCCTGGGCGAGAACGGCCTCTTCGACGTAGATCGGAACACCGACACGCAGTGCGATCGCCACCGAGTCCGACGGCCGCGCCGACACGGTGATGTTGCGGTCGAAGACCAGGTCGGCGTAGAAAGTGCCTTCTTGCAGATCGACGATCCGCACCTCTTTGAGTGAATGCCCAAGGGCTGCAATGAGATCCCGGATCAGGTCATGTGTGAGCGGGCGGGGCGGCTCGACGCCCTGTTGTTCGAGCGCAATGGCGGCCGCCTCGGACTGGCCGATCCAAATCGGCAGGTAGCGGTCGCCGTTGGCCTCGCGCAACAACAGCACCGGCTGGTTCTGCGGCTGCTCGACGCGAATGCCGACAACACGAACTTCACCCATTTGCGTCTGCCCTCCGCACATGCCGCCGTGTCCGACTTCCGCTCGGCGCGACGACCCGCTGGAACACCATTTCTCTCCATACCGCCCAACACCAAGCTGTTGAGGGAAGTCTAGTCCTCAGCGTCGCAGAACGTCGCGAACGGCGGACTTGATCAGCGACGTGTGCAAAGTAATTGCGAGTGCGGCAACCTCGCGCGCCAGGTCGTCGGCGCGGTCGCGCGCACCGGCCTTGTCGGCTTTGATTAGCGGTCCGGCGATTTGGGCGATCAGATCGGACTGCCGGTCGGCGGCCGAACGGAAGGCACGCAGATGCCGCGGCTCAACGCCGTAGTCGGACAGCGCTCGCGCACACTGCAAGATCACGACGGTGTGCTCGTCGAAGAATCCGCCCGGGCCGCTGGCGATGACCCCGGCTTTGAGCAGTGCGGTAAGCAGGTCTTCGCCCACCCCCGAGCGTTCCAGGAGGTCTTCTCGACTCAACCGGACACGGGTGGGTGCCACCGCGGCCGCGTCGGATCCGGTGTCGGGGGCGGCGTCGCCGTCAGTCACCGAAACCAATCGCGGTACGCCGTAAGGCGATCCGAAAGCCGGCAGCTCACCGTCGGGTTGGGAATCCAGCTGCGCCCGGATCACCTTCAGCGGCAAGTAGTGATCACGCTGCGCGGTGAGAATGAAGCGCAATCGCGCGCAGTCATATGCGGTGAATCTGCGATATCCCGACGCGGCGCGCTGCGGCGTCACCAGTCCCTCTGCTTCCAAGAAGCGAATCTTGGAAATCGTGACATCGGGGAAATCCGGCCTCAGCAGGTCCAAGACCGCCCCAATCGACATCCCGGCCAGGGCCGAGCTATCGGGTGCGCTCACTAGCCTCCAGATCCTCCATCGTCATCACCTTTGGGCCCCGTGAGGAACACCAAGCGGAACTTGCCGATCTGCACTTCGTCGCCGTTTGCCAACACAGCCGAATCCACCGGCTCGCGATTGACGTACGTCCCGTTGAGGCTACCCACATCGACCACGTGGAATTCGTTGTTTTCCAACCTGAATTCGGCGTGGCGGCGGCTCACCGTGACGTCATCGAGGAAGATGTCACTGTCGGGGTGCCGGCCGGCCGACGTAATGGCCTGGTCGAGCAGGAAGCGCGATCCAGCGTTGGGCCCCCGTTTGACGACCAGCAACGCCGAGCCCGCCGGAAGTCCTTCAACCCCGGACACCGTGCTCTCGGCGCCCGACTGTGCGGGCGCGTCCAGTTCATTCAGGAAGTCGGCGCGGAATACCGAAGTCGTCTCCACGGTGACTTCGTCCGAAGTCTGGTCTTGCGAACTTCCTGAGTCCATGTCCGTCACGCGCTGCTCCTCACTGGCTGCTGTGGCGTTGTCTGACCGGGCCGTTCGGCCGGCTTCCCACTAGGTTCGTAAACCCTGTATTGCCGATTACTTGCCTTCTAGTGCTGTTGTGTCGACCGTACCGCGCGGTGGTTCGGAATGCGCTAACCACCGGCAGGATCGCAAGGCGATCGCGTGGCCGGCCCCCTCTCCCCGGCGCGGCCCCAAGTACGGGCGTTGTCATGGCCCGCGTTGCGTCCGCGCGCAGGGCTGGCAGGGACATTAGCAACCGTCACTCGGTGAGCGTGCCGCGGTAGGCCTCGGCATCAAGCAGCGCGGAAATGGCGGACTCCAACTCGGATGCTTCCGAGACCTGAATATCCAGCAGCCAGCCGGCACCGTACGGATCCGAGTTGACCAGCTGCGGGTCGCCTTCCAGATCGCCGTTGACGGCAGTGACCTTGCCGGACAGCGGTGCGTACAAGTCCGAGACGGATTTCGTCGATTCCACTTCGCCGAAAGACTCGCCCGCCGTCAATTCGGTGCCGACGTCGGGCAGCTGGACGAAAACAACGTCGCCCAGTGCTGACTGCGCGAAGTCGGTGATGCCGACCCGCACGGTGTCGTCACCGCTCCGGCGAACCCACTCATGTTCGGCGGTGTAGTGCAGATCGGGCCGGATATCGCTCACGGTAATCCTGTTCTGGTCGGCGTCTCACTTGACGGGCTGAGCGTATTGGTGCGGTTTTGGTTGTCGCAAGGTGGTCACGTCGATGCGTTCGCTCTGCTGCACGGACATCTTTCCGCCGACCCGCTTGATGCTGTCCTCTGCCCCACCGGGAATGTTCATCGCGGCGGCCAGGGTGGGCGGATCGCCAATCGCCAGAATCGAATACGGTGGCGACAGCGCCTTGTTGTCGATGGTCAGCGAACCGGGCGTGCCGACCACCCAAGTGTCGACACCTACCCGCACGGACTGGTGTGCGCCGTTGACCTCGATCGCCTCTGCTCCGGCAGCCCGCAATTCATTGATCACGTCGAGCATTACCTCTGGTGACACCCCCGGGCCGGGGTCGTCGACGGTGATGGTCACGCCGGGGCCGGTGGCGCCGACCGCGCCGACCAGGATGGACAGCGCGGCCAGCCTGGCCTGTGCGCTTTGGATCGCGGCCTGGTCGGTGTTGCCGGACGCCTGCAACGAATTCAGGGTGTTCTGCAAATCGTTGACTTCGCCGTTCAGCGTGCCCTCGCGCTGTCGCAACGAATCCAGCAGCACCAACAGATCCGCGGGGCGCGCCGTGTCCAGCGAGTCCCCCGACCGGGTCTGGCGGACCTGGGTGACGATAGCGACGCCGAGGAGCAGGCAGAGCACGACCGCCAGCGTTCCGAACATCAGCCGGGACCGACCGCTGCGCAGCATTGCGGACAACCCGGTCCGGCCCACCGCTCCGATCTCGGGGCGCGGAGTGCGTGCGGGCAATTCGTGGCGACCACGCTGCGCAGCGTCGTCGGCGTCAGCCCCGGAATCCTCGTGCCGGGTTGGCGCGTCACGACTTTCGTCGGCCGCGCCGGGTGGCAGGTCCTGGCTCACGCTGACCTCATCTTTGTGTCATGCCCCGAATAGCCGGCGCCGCAGCGCGGCGGCGTTGCCGAAGATCCGGATACCCAATACGACGATGATGGCCGTGGACAGCTGCGTGCCGACGCCCAACTGGTCGCCGACGTAGACAATCAGTGCGGCCACAAACACGTTGAACACGAACGAAATCACGAAGACCTTGGGGTCGAAGATCCGCTCGAGGTAGGCACGCAGCCCGCCGAAGACAGCATCGAGTGCGGCCACCACCGCGATGGGCAGATACGGCTGAACGACCTCGGGCACCGCCGGGTGGAAGACCAAGCCCAGCACGATGCCGATCACCAGCGCCGCGATACCGATCATGCGCGGTTTCCCGTTCGCATTTCCCCCAGACTTACGAGGACAATTCTCACTAGGGCCCAATCTGTTTGGCGAACTTGACTTCCCGGACGGAACCGGCAGGCAGCGAGAGACCGTCGGAGACGTCCACCGTGATGCCGACACCGTAGGAGACCTCCAGCAGCCTAAGGCGTTGCAATCCGGGACTGTTCTCGAAGACGTCCCGCATCGCGTGCGGCGGCCCGACCGCGAGGATCGTGTAGGGGCTACTGGTGGGGTTGTTGTCGACCAGGATCGCCCCCCCGGCCTGACGGATTGTCACGTTCGGCCCGATCCGCACTCCACCCACCGAAATGGCCTCGGCGCCGCTGGCCCACAAGGAGTTGACCACGAGCTGCAGATCGCGGTCGAGGATGATTTGCCGGCTGCCGTTCACCCGTTGCTTGGACACGTCGGAAAGATTCGGGCTGGCACCGGGATCGGTCACTTTCACGGTCAGGCCGGGGCCGATGATCGCTGTGCTGGCCGCCGCCAGGCTGAGCCCGTCCAGACGGGTCAGCAGCCGCTGGCCCTCCGTGTCGTCCGCCAGCGCGAGTCGCTGGACGTCGTCGACCCGGCTCGACAGCTTGCTGCGCTGCTGAGCCAATTTGGTGGCGGCGTCTTCGGTTGATCGCACACTGCGCACCAGCAGCTGCTGGGCCGTGCGCACACCGGGCTCGACCGAGCGAGCTTGCGCGACCGCGGCGGCGAACACGGTGGCGACCAGCATCGCCGCCACGCCTTGCCAGAGCCAGCTGAAAACGCGCGTTCGACCGGTCTGTGGTGTGGCTGTGCCGGCACGCCGATGCGCTGCCGCGGCATAACCGGGATCCAGATGCTCCGACAGCAGTGCGCGCAGCAGGGACGGTACCGGGATCAGCGTCGGGCGCGCCGCCGCATGCGCGCTGCGGCCCGCGCTGGGGTCGTAGCCGCCGAGCATGCGGTCCGGTTCAGCCATGCTCACCCGCCTTGGGGGTGATCGGCTGCGCCGGCTGCCGGGTGACTTTGGGCATCCGGCGCATCACCAGGACCATCTGCACCGCGTAGAGGACGAATGACCACAGGTAGGCGTACATACCCCAGATCAGGAAGCCCCAACCGCACGCCCCGATCACCCGGCTCCACAACGCGTCCCACGTACCCAGCAAAACGAGCGGAAAGCCCGACATCAAGGCGAACGTCGCGGCCTTGCCGACGTAGGTCACCGGCAACGCCGATAACCCGCGGCTGCGCAACAGCGGCAAGGTGGCGGCTAGCAGCACGTCGCGCGCCACCAGCGTGATGACGAACCACCACGGCACGATCCCGGTCAGCGCCAGCACCAGGGGCACGGTGACCATGTAGAGGCGATCGACCGCGGGGTCGAGCAGGACACCCAACCGCGACGACTGGTCCAGCGTGCGGGCGATCTTGCCGTCGGCCCAGTCGGAGGCGCCGCTGAACATCAGGATCGCCACCGCCCAGCCGTTGGCGTGCGCGAACACCAGAACGTAGATGAATACCGGGATGAGCAGCAGGCGGATGGCGCTCAACAGGTTGGGCACTGTCAGCACCCGGTCTGGTGGATCCGGCTCCATGAGCCGTGACCTTAGCCCGGTGACGCGGCGGTCCGCACCGCGGGACGAGCCGGGTGCGAGCGTGCGACTGGCCGCACCCTCGGCGGACAACGCCCCGTCGGTCTAGCGGAACACTCCGGGCAGGCTCAGGGTGGACAACGTGTCGTCGGACAGGGGGTTGTCGTTGACCATGTATGTCCACGTCGACGTCGGTCGGGCCAGCTTGGACAGATCCAGGCCCGGCTCCTCTTCCAGGACGTTCGCCGTTTCGAACGTCTGCTGAGCCGCCTCGATCGCGTCGGCGGCCAGCGACGCGAACGCGTCCACCGCCATCCGGTGGAACTCGTCCAGCGGGTTCTGCCGGCCCAACGCGCGCAGATGGATGCTTTCGCGGATGTCGGCGAGGTAGGCCAGGTGATCGGCCCAGCCGCGGTCGAGGTGATAGAGCATGATCTGCCGGCAGATCGTCTCGAGGCGTTCCTCAGATATTCCCTCGGTCTCGGCCAGTTCCTCGTAGCGCTTCGGCGCCAGTTCCGCGAGCTCTTCACGCGCAGTTACGGTGCGCAGCAAGGTGTTTCGGCGATCCACGATGATCGCGCGCTGCTGGGCGATCAGCTGGTTGTAGCGCCAGGTGTTCGCGTGCACATCCAGCAGCCGGCCCTCGGCGACGCGCTGCGCGTGATCGAGCAGCTCGTTGGTCTTCGGGCTGACGATTTTGCCGTCCTCGTCCGTCTGCTCCGGCAGCTTGTTGCGGTCGAGGTTGGCCGCAACGACGTCGTCCTCCCAGCTCGAGAAGAACACCGTCGAGCCGGGATCGCCCTGGCGTCCGGCCCGCCCGCGCAACTGGTTGTCCAGCCGTTCGGTGTGATGGCGTCCCGTGCCGACCACATGCAGCCCGCCCAGTTCGGCGACCCGGTCGTGGTCGGCTTCGTCGGATCCGCCAAGGCGGATATCGGTGCCGCGCCCGGCCATCTGGGTGGACACCGTGACGATGCCGTACTTGCCGGCCTCGGCGATCACCTGGGCTTCCTCGGCATCGTTCTTGGCGTTCAGCACGACCGCCGCCACACCGCGGCGCACCAGCCGCTCGTGCAGCTCCTCGGATTCGGCCACGTCTCGGGTGCCCACCAGCACCGGCTGTCCCGTTTCGTGCACGTCGGCGATGTGCTCGACGATCGCATCGTTCTTGGCCGCGGCGGTGATGTAAACCCGGTCGGACTCGTCCTCGCGAATGTTGGGAGTATTCGGCGGAATTGGCGAGACGCCGAGCTTGTAGAACTGACGCAGCTGCTCACCGGCGGCCAGCGCGGTGCCGGTCATTCCGCACACGGTCGTGTAGCGGTTGATCAGCGCCTGCACGGTGATGGTGTCCAGCACCTCGCCCGTCTCGGTGGTCTCGATGCCTTCCTTTGCCTCGACCGCGGCCTGCAGGCCGTCCGGCCAGCGCTGCAGTTGCGCGATGCGGCCGCGGGAGGAGTTGATCAGGTGCACGGCATCGTCGCGGACGATGTAGTGCACGTCGCGATGCAGCAGCACGTGCGCGTGCAGCGCGACGTTGACCTCGGTGAGCGTGGTGACGACGTGTTCCTCGGAGTACAGATCGATGCCGCCGAGCGCCTTTTCGACCTTGCGTGCACCGGCATCGGTCAGATGCACGTTGCGGCTGTCGGAGTCGGTGTCGTAGTCGGTGTCGGCGACGAGCTCGCCCACCAGTTTGATGATCTCCAGCCGCGGCGTCTCCCGGTGCGTGGTGCCGGCCAGCACCAGCGGCACCAGCGCCTCGTCGACCAGAACCGAATCGGCCTCATCGATAAGGGCCACATCGGGATTGGGCGATACCAGGTCGTCGACGTCGGTCACCAGCTGATCCCGTAGTACGTCGAAGCCGATCTCGTTGACCGAGGCGTAGGTGACGTCGCAGTCGTAGGCCGCGCGGCGCTCCTCACTCGTCGACTCCGCGGTGATCCAGCCGACCGTCAATCCCATCGCCTGAAGCAGCGGGCCCATCCATTCCGCGTCGCGGCGGGCCAGGTAGTCGTTGATGGTGACCACGTGCACGTGCCGGCCGGCGATCGCGTATCCGGCGGCCGCGATCGCGCCGGCCAGGGTTTTGCCCTCACCGGTCGCCATTTCGATTACATCGCCGTCGAGCATGCGCAACGCGCCCAACAACTGAACGTCGAACGGCCGCAACCCCGTTGACCGCTCCGCGGCTTCCCGGGCGATCGCCAGGAATTGCGAGATGTCCTCGGAGTCCGCGAGAGCGTCGAGGTTGAGCAATCCGGTGGCCTTGCGCAGCTGCTCGTCGGAGAGATCGGCGGCTTTCTCGTCGTATTCGGACGACTCGCTGACCTGCGTGAGGGAGCGCGTGCGGTTCTTTTCCGTACTTGCGCCGAGCAGTCGCCAAAATCTGCTGCTCAGACGGCCCGGTTGAGTGCGGGTGGTCTTTGACACAGGTCAACCGTACGCGGTGAGCAGCGCCGACCCGTCAGGCCAGGTTCGATCGGCGGGGATAGGCGATGCTCGGGTCGGTGAGCACGTTGACGACCGCGGGCAGGCCGCTGGCGAAGGACCGCTCCAGCGCGGGCCGAAGCTCCGCGGGCGCCGACACCAGTTCGGCGTGGCCGCCCAGCGCGCGCACCACCTGGTCGTAGCGGGTGCCCGGACGCAGCTCCGCGACCACCGAATAGCCGTAGATCGCCTCCATCGGATGCTTTTCCAGCGCCCAGATTCCGTTGTTGCCGATCACCGACACGACCGGCACTTGATGGCGCACCAGGGTGTCCCATTCCATCCCGCTGAACCCGAATGCGCCGTCGCCCTGCAGCAGAACGACCTGGCGGTTCGGGTAGGCCAATTTGGCGGCCAGGGCGTAGCCGGGACCCGAGCCAAGACAGCCGAACGGACCGCTGTCCAGCCAGCAGCCCGGCTGGTAGCTGTCGATCACCCGGCCCGCGTAGGAACCGAAATCGCCGGCGTCGATGACCACGATGGCGTCGCGGTCCAGCAGCGGCGCCAGTTCGGCGTAGACCCGCATCGGGTGCAGCGGGATCCGGTCGTCACCGAGATCGGCCGTTTCCTGATCGCGCGCGGCGGTCTCGGTCGTCCGCAGCGCAGCGATCCAGTCCTGATGGTCGGCTGCATTCGGCCCGGACAGCGCCGAGAGAATGGCCGTGAGGTCGCCGTAGAGGCCCGCGGCGATCGGCCGGGGGTGCTCCCGGTCGGGTTCGACCCGATCCGCCACGACGAGCTGGGTGTTGGGCCCGAACACCTTGCCGAAGCCGAGCCGAAAATCCATCGGCACCCCGACGACGAGGGCGACATCCGCCTCGCCCAGCGCTTTGGCCCGCGCCCGCGAGAACGCCAACGGGTGATCGGCGGGCACGACGCCGCGGGCCATCCCGTTCATCAGCACCGGGATTTGCCGCTCCTCGGCGAGCCGCAGCAGCGCCGCCTCGGCGTGTCCCCACCACACGTTGGTGCCGGCCATGATCACCGGCCGCTGTGCGGTCGCCAGCAGGCCGGCGGCGCGGTCCAGGGCGTTGCCGTCGGGAGCTTGCGCCGGGGGCGGCTCGCGCAGCGCGCCGGGACGGCCGTCGTCCTCGGAGACGGCGAACACGTGATCCATCGGAAAGTCGACGAATCCCACCCCCGACGGGGCGCCGACCGCGGCGCGTAAGGCCTCGTCGACAAGCCGGCCCGCATCCTCGGCGGACTGCGCGGTGGCCGCGAAACGAGTCAGCGGCGCCACAAACGGCACGTGGTCGATCTCCTGCAGCGATCCCATGCCCCATCGCTGCGCGGGCGCCCGGCCGCCCAGCACCACCAGCGGCGACTGGTTTTGCTGTGCGGCCGCCATTGCGCTCATTCCGTTGGTGACGCCGGGGCCCGCGGTGAGTGCGGCCACGCCCGGCACCCGGGTCACCTTCGACCAGCCCTCCGCGGCGAACGCCGCCGTCTGCTCGTGGCGGGTGTCGATGAGTCGAATGCCCTCGTCACGGCAGCCGTCGTAGATGGAGAACAGGTGGCCGCCGGACAACGTGAACAGGGTGTCGATACCACTGGCCCGCAGGCGGCGGGCGATGAGGCGGCCGGCGTGGACGATCTGGCTGGACGGAGCGTCGATGCTCATCCTGGCAGCCTATCCGCCGGTCTCGGGTACCTTCGCGGGGAAGCATTCGCCATGAGGCTCCGCAGGATGCCTCGATAGCAAGGAGACGTCGAAGTTGGGTCCCACGCTATTCAAGCCATCCATCGACTGGTCGTCGGCACTTGTTGACTCGTTGCAATGGGTCGCCATTGCCTGGGCGATCGGCGCCGTTTGTCTGATCGTCGTGCTGGCCGCATTCAGATACTTCACACCCTGGGGCCGGCAGTTCTGGCGGATCACCCGCGGCTACTTTGTCGGTCCGGACAGCGTCAAAGTGTGGGTGATGCTTGCTGTGCTGTTGCTGTCGGTACTCCTCGCGGTGCGGCTCACCGTGTTGCTCAGCTACCAGGGCAACGACCTGTACACGGCGGTTCAGAAGGCGGTCCAGGGCATGGCCGCGGGCGACGACGCCGTCAAACAGTCTGGTATTCACGGCTTTTGGATGTCGCTGGTGATCTTCAGTGTGCTGGCCACGCTGTACGTCGTCCGGTTCATGTTCGACATCTATCTGACGCAGCGGTTCATCATCTCGTGGCGCATCTGGTTGACCGCCCACCTCACCGATGACTGGCTGGACGGCAAGGCCTACTACCGAGATCTGTTCATCGACAACACCATTGACAACCCGGACCAGCGTATTCAGCAGGACATCGACATCTTCACCGCCAACGCGGGTGGAACCCCTAACAACCCGTCCAACGGCACCGGAAGCACGTTGCTGTTCGGCGCCGTCAATGCGGTCGCGTCGGTGATCTCGTTCGCCGCGATCCTGTGGAACCTGTCCGGCGACTTGACCCTCTTCGGCGTCACGCTGCCGCGGGCCATGTTCTGGACGGTTGTGGTCTACGTGCTGATCGCGACAGTCGTCGCGATTTGGCTTGGGCGCCCGCTGATTTGGCTGAGCTTCAACAACGAGAAGCTCAACGCCGCATTCCGCTATGCCCTGGTGCGGTTGCGGGACGCCGCGGAAGCGGTCGGCTTCTACCGCGGCGAGCGAGTCGAGCGGGCCCAACTGTGGCGGCGCTTCACGCCGATCATCGACAACTACCGCAAGTTCGTCCGGCGGACCATCATCTTCAACGGCTGGAACTGGTCGGTGTCTCAGGCGATTGTCCCGCTGCCGTGGATCATTCAGGCCCCGCGGCTATTCGCCGGCAAGATCGACTTCGGCGACGTAGGCCAGACGGCAACGGCATTCGGCAACATTCATGACTCGCTGTCGTTCTTCCGGAACAACTACGACGCGTTCGCCTCATTCCGCGCGGCCATCATCCGGTTGCACGGGCTGGTGGACGCCAACGCCCAGGGCCGCGCGCTGCCCGCTGTGTTGGTGAAACCGAGCCAGGACAAAGCGGTCGAGCTGGCCGGTATCGAGGTGCGCACGCCGGCCGGAGATCAGCTGATCGATTCGCTCGACGTAGAGCTCGACACCGGTGACTCGCTGGTGATCACCGGGCGTTCCGGTGCCGGCAAGACCACGCTGCTGCGCAGTCTGGCCGAATTGTGGCCATACGCGTCCGGAACGCTGTGCCGCCCGGCCGGGGACAACGTGACGATGTTCTTGTCGCAGTTGCCATATGTACCGCTGGGCAGTCTGCGCGGCGTGGTGTGCTACCCGAATTCGCCGGACGACATCTCCGATGGTGAACTGCACGACGTGCTGAACAAGGTGGCGCTGGCCCCGCTGATCGAACGACTGGATGAAGAACAGGACTGGGCCAAGGTGCTCTCGCCCGGTGAGCAGCAGCGTGTTGCATTCGCACGGATTCTGCTCACCAAGCCCAAGGCGGTGTTCCTCGACGAAGCCACGTCGGCGCTCGACGAAGGACTGGAATTCGCGCTGTATCAGTTGCTACGCAGCGAGTTGCCGGAGTGTGTCGTGGTCAGCGTCAGCCATCGCCATACCGTCGAGCAGCACCACGAACAAGAGCTGCACTTGCTTGGTGGCGGCCAATGGCGGCTCGGACCGGTAGGCCAGGAGCCCGCGAAGGTTTAGCGGTGCTCGGCCGCGTGCGTTCCGGCGCGGTGTCTTAGCGCGCCTGCCCGCCCCCGGCCTCTTGGGCCGCGTGCGTTCCGGCGCGGCGGCCGAAGAACGAGCCCTCGCCCAGCTGCGTGCCGCTGGCGTAACCCTTGCCGTCCTGGGCGATGTTGGACGCACACGCCCCGACCGCGTACAGGCCGGGCACCACCGTGCCGTCCTCGCGCAGCACCTGACCGTCCACGGAGGTGGCCAGCCCACCGACGGTGAAGCCGGCGTACATCGCCTTGCCCAGTGACATGTCGAACGCCCCCCAGGGGCCTTTATCTTGTGCCGCAAGGAATTCCGGCTGCTTGTGAAAGTCGGGGTCCTCGCCGCGGGCGGCATAGGTGTTGTAGCGGTCCAGCGTCGCGACCAGGTTGCCTTCCGGGATGCCAAGGCCCGCTTCCATATCGGCGACGGTCTCCCAGCCGTCGATGAGTGGCACCAACGGCATCGACGGGTGCTCGAGGTGTGCCTCGTCGACAATCAAGAACGCCGCACTGTCCGGCTGATCCATGATGAACCCCGACGTGCGGGAGTGATAGCAATCCTCGGCGACGAACCGCTGCCCGAGCTTGTTCACGATGATCCCGGTCAGCAGGATCGACGGCGGGTACGGCGGGGCGGTGATGAAGATCTGGTCCATGTGCTGGGTGGCGCCGCCGGCCGACACACCCATTCGGATGCCGAGGCCGTCATCGTAAGTGTTGCCGAGCACGAACGGCTTTTCGGCCAGTTTCGGCGTGTACTTGGCAACCATCTCCGGATTCATCACGAATCCCCCGGCGGCAATGATGACCGACTTTGCCTTGATCGCACCGGTTTCGGTGAACTGCTTCCACGTCACACCGGTTACCGCGCCCGAATCATCGACGATGAGTTCGGTGGCACCGGTCTCGTAACGGATTTGCACGCCCAGGCTTACGGCTCGTTTGAGCAGCAGGTCGATCACCATGCTGGCGCCGCCGGTGTCGCCGGGCACCGGCACCTTGTGGCCGCGCGGTGCCGGCACCGCCTTCTCCAGGAAGGGCCATACCTTTTCGTTGCCGGTGAACATCAACCCCTCGGTGTTGGGTTGGATCACCGCTTTGCCCGGGAAGTAGCTGCGTTCGAACTGAAAGCCCAAATCTTCGAGCCAGTTGAAATGCTCGACGCTGCCTTCGCAGTACGCACGAATCTTGTCGTGGTCGGGCTTGCGAGACACCGCGACCAAGTACTTGTACATCTCCTCGGGCGAGTCGGTATGACCGGTCGCCTCCTGGACCGCGGTGCCGCCACCCAGGTAGAAGTGGCCGCCGGCAAGCGAGGTCGTTCCGCCCGCCACGGCGGCGCGCTCGAGGACGAGGACCCGCGCGCCGGCCGCCGCCGCACTCACCGCCGCGCATCCACCGCCGATGCCGAAACCGATCACGAGCACGTCGACCTCGTCCGACCAGGACGTCACTGTGTTCGCGTTGACCGTTGCTGGGATCTCGGTGCTCACCCTTGCTCCTGTTTGATGTAGTCGTAAAACGCCCTCATCTCGGGCGAGACGTATGCGATCTCCAAAAACGGCACGCCCGCCTGTGGTGCTGCGACGTAAGCGAATTGGATTCCGCCGGGCATCACGCCCTGCTGCACTACCGCCGCGCCGTGGTTAACGACGTCGGCGAGCGCCGCATCGAATTGCTCGGGGCTGTCGGCCTCCGTGCAGACGTGGTGCAAACCCGGGCCGGAGTCGCGCAAAAATTCACTATAGATGTTCTCCCCGCTGACCGGTTCGATGAGCTCCAGCTGCATCTCTCCGAGATAGCTCAGTGAGATGCTGGCGACGAAATCGGCGGGTTTGCCGCGGTAGCTGCAGCTGTCCGGAGCAAAGTGCACCTCGGGTATCCGGACCCACTTTCGGACGCCTAACAGGCCGGTGAGAGCCGTTTCGGTGGCATCCAGATTCTGGGTAACCCAGGCGATCTGTGTCGGTGATCGAACGGGAAGCGTCATCGTTTGGCAGGATAGCCCAGTCTGTCGGCCCTCAGAAAGGCCCACAAAGTCTTTGCCGTGATTCCGCGTTTTGCGCTCGGAATCGTCAGGTGAACACGTTCTAGTTCGGGCGCTCCCGGCTGCCGGGCGATGGCTGGGGTCAATGCTGGGCCAGCATGTCGACCAGCAGCCCCAGTTGGGTGTTGAAGACCGCCTCCGGGTCGGTCAGGGTGTCGGCGCCGTACTGCCCGAACACCTCGAGGCTGATGGCACCCAGCACCGCGGCCCAGAACAAAAAGCACTTGCCGATGACGGCATCGTCGCCGGGAAAGCTGAACTCCTGCCGGATTCGGTCGAAATCTGATGACAGTGGTTGTGGCACAACGGTATTCGTTAGCCTGATGTCGCCGGTGGTGATTCCCGCGGCAATCGCGTCGAAGATGGCTCCCACTACGCGGGTGCCGACTCCGACGGTGCGCTCCGCAGGGGCGTGATATCCGGGCACCGGGCTGCCATACAGCAGGGCCCACTGCGCGGGATGCTGCACGGCCCAGCGCCGTGCCGCCTGCGCGATGGCGACCACGTCGTCACTCCACTGCTCGCCCACCGTGTCGCGGGCGAGGTCCACCGACTCGGCCAGGTCGGAATACGCGTCGATCAGCAGCAGGGTGAGCAATTCGTCGCGGCTGGACACATACCGGTACACCGCCGACGAGACCATGCCCAGGTCGCGCGCTATCGCACGCAGCGACAATCCGGCCGCGCCGCGATCGACCAGATGGCGACGGCCCAGTTCGACGATGCGCGTCTCGATCTGTTCCCGCGACTCCTGGCGTTTGCCCACGTAGGCAGTCTGACACGAATCGAGATCACCGCTCTTGCTTTTCGGTGAGTGTTGTGCCATTGTGACCAAGCAGGAGAGCACTGCTCTCGCAAATTCGGAAGGCCGGTCGAGAGGATCCACGATGTCCACGCGCTACGAAGAACCCAACCGGGCCGCTCGGGCCGGTAACGCCGTGATCCGCTGGCTCGCCGACCTCGGGGTCAGCATCGCCGGGTCCCGGGCGCTGCGCGTCCGCGGGCGCAAGACCGGAAAGGTGCGCGCGGTGGTGATCAACCTCCTGACCATTGACGGCGTCGACTATCTCGTCTCGCCGCGAGGTAATACCCAATGGGCACGCAACGTCAGGGCTGCGGGCGTCGTCGAAATGGGGCCACGCTGGCGACGGCAAAGCGTCGCGGCCACCGAGGTCGACGACGCGGGCAAGCCCGAACTGTTGAAGCGGTACCTCGACAGGTGGTACTGGCAGGTCAAGGGCTATGTGGCCGGGCTGACACCGGAATCGACCGACGAGCAGTTCCGGGCCGCCGCCCCGTCGATACCGGTGTTTGTGCTCGGGTCACGCTGAGGCGCCCTAACCGGCGTTAGCTTGCCCCGCCATGTCCTGGTGGACCTGCTCGGAGGTGGAGCGCCACGACACCGCCGCGGGAAAGTCGCCCCACATGCTGTTGAAGATCCCGACGACCTGTCCGGGACCGCCGGGAGGGGCTAGGTACACCGGTCCGCCCGAGTCACCCGGATGGCTCTGGACACCGTGGGACATGGTGAACCAGCCGTTGTTCACGGCTTCGACGGTCCCGCAGGTTTCCCCGGTGGACACGCCGAAGTGGCAGATCGGCTGCCCGGGCGCCAGCGCGATGTTCGGGCTGGATACCAGCGCACGTCCGCCCGGCAGCACGTCGTTCATCGAGACGTTGCCGTCGAGCGCGATCACCTCGTAGTCGCTGATCGCCTGGTCAACTGCCACCGTCGAGCCGCTGGGTGTGTCGTCGCGGAAGGTCGCGAGATGGCCGATGGCGTTGCGGTTCTTGTCGGTGACGACGTTTCCGGTGCTGCGGCAGTGCCCCGCGGTGTATGCGATCCGGGCGGCTTGATCGACGTAGCCCAGCGTGCACAGACGGTTGTCCTGAAGGATCTCCATGCCCGGGAACACCGCGACCGGGTCGGCGTGGGCCTTGGCGGCGGGGAGACCGGGGGTGAATGCCAGGGCAGCAACGCTTGCCGCCAGTACGCGAAGTGCCATGCGATAGACCATGGACGGACTCCGTTCCGTCAAGGCCGGCGCGGGCACCGACCACAACTTGAGATTACGTCGTTACTGTTTCGACATCGACCTATTCGCGCTAGCCGGGGCCAGCGTTACATCGACGTCGCCAGCCGAACGGAGTCGTCGGGTTGACCGGCCAGGCGCGGAGTCCAGCCCGGCGGTCCGAAAACGTAGCCCAACCGGTCTCGAAGCCGGCTCGCCGACCGCCAGTCGCGCACGATCGCGACGTATTCGCGGGTCTGCAGGTTCCAGATGTTGAAGGTGTCCACTTGCTTGGTGAGGCCGTAATGCGGACGGAACACCTCGGCCTGGAAGCTGCCGAACAGCCGGTCCCAAATGATGAGGATGCCGCCGTAGTTCTTGTCCAGATAGAGCTGGTCCATCCCGTGGTGCACCCGGTGGTGCGACGGGGTGTTGAAGACGAATTCGAAGGGCCGCGGCAGCTTGTCGATGCGCTCGGTGTGGATCCAGAACTGGTAAATCAAGTTCAGCGACCAGCTGAAGTACACCATCCAGGGGGGAAGCCCCAACAGCGGCAACGGAGTCCACATCAAGACCTCGCCGCTGTTGTTCCACTTCTGGCGCACCGCCGTGGCGAGGTTGTAGTACTGGCTGGAGTGATGTGCCTGGTGCGTCGCCCAGATCAGCCGGACCCGGTGCGCGATGCGGTGGTAGCCGTAGTACAGCAGGTCGACACCGATGAGGGCGATGACCCAGGTGTACCACTTGGCTGGCGAAAGGTGCCAGGGCGCCAGGTAAGCGTAGATCGCCGTATAACCCAGCAGGGCCAGGGCCTTCCAGCCGGCGCTGGTGGCTATCGAGACGAGGCCCATCGAGATGCTCGCCCAGGAATCGCGGGTCAGATACGCGCCCGACCCGGGCCGCGCTTCGGCCCCGGAGGCCTCGATGTGTTGCAGCTTGCGGGCCGCGGCCCATTCGAGGGTCAACAGCAACAGGAAAAACGGGATGGCGAACAGCACCGGGTCCCGCATCTGCGGGGGCAGCGCGGACCAGAACCCGGTGACGGCATTCACACAGATAGATTACGACCATCGGCCAATGCGGTGCGACGGCCCGGATCGATGAGGTGTTGAGCACTTGACCGCTGTGCTGGTAGTCGGCTCCGGGTTCGCGGGGTTATGGACTGCGCTGGGCGCTGCCCGGCGCCTCGATGAGCTCACTGTGCCGCCGGGAACGGTCGACATCACCGTGCTGAGCGCCACGCCATTCCACGACATCCGGGTCCGCAACTACGAGGCCGATCTAGGCGCCTGCCGCATCCCGCTTACCGAGCTGCTCGACCCCGCCGGCGTGGCGCACATCGCCACCGAGGTGACCACCATCGACGCCGGCGCCCGGACCGTCGGAACCGCGGCCGGTGAGACCTTCGGCTACGACCGGCTGGTGCTGGCGTCAGGCAGCCGGGTGCTCAAACCCGCCATCCCGGGGCTGCGAGAGTTCGGTTTTGACGTCGACACCCATGACGGCGCCGTCGCGCTGCAGCGGCATCTGCAGGGGCTTGCCGGCGGTCCCCCGGCCGCTGCGGCGGCGACCGTCGTGGTGGTCGGTGCCGGGCTGACCGGAATCGAGGCGGCATGCGAGCTGCCGGACCGGTTGCGCGCGTTGTCCTCTGGAGTCACTCCCCGGGTGCTTCTGGTCGACCGCAATCCGGTGGTCGGTTCCGATATGGGCAGCTCGGCGCGGCCGGTAATCGAAAAAGCATTGTCGGACAACGGGATTGAAATCAGAACGGGAGTAAGTGTCGCGGCGGTCGGCCCGAGCTCGGTGTCGTTGTCCTCCGGTGAGCAGCTGGCGGCGGCCACCGTGGTGTGGTGCGCGGGCATGCGGGCCAGCTCGCTCACCGAACAGCTGCCGGTTAGCCGCGACCGGTCGGGCCGGGTGCCCGTCGATGACTACCTGCGGGTGATCGGAGTCGAGTCGATATTCGCCGCGGGTGATGTGGCGGCTGCCCGCATGGATGACGAACATCTGTCGGTGATGTCGTGTCAGCATGGGCGGCCGATGGGCCGTTATGCCGGATACAACGTGATCAGCGACCTCTTCGACGAGCCGATGCTGGCCCTTCGAATCCCCTGGTATGTCACGGTTCTCGATCTCGGGCCGGCCGGCGCGGTTTACACCGAGGGGTGGGAACGCGCGGTGGTCTCGACGGGCGCGCAAGCCAAGGCCACCAAGCAGACCATCAACTGCAGGCGAATCTATCCCCCACTGAGCGGCAGCCGCGCCGACCTGCTGGCCGCCGCCGCACCGGAGTTACAGGCCCGGCCGTAACCCTCAGTCCGACTGCGCTTCGTCAGCGGCGTACCACTGCACCGCGCGGACCCCGGGCTGCAGGGACAGCTCGGCCACCAATCGCTCGAGCTTGGCCGGCGTGTGGCCGTCCACGAGCACATGTGCGGTCAACGTGATTTCGTCGTCGGCGGCCCGCCCGGTGTGGATGCCGCGCAGGGTCATGTCGTTACTGCTGGCGTGCTGGATGAGCTGAGCGCGGGCGTACTTTTCGGCTTTCGGGCGACAGATCGCCTGCACCAGAAAGGGTTGCCGGCCCTCGTCTTCCTCGGTGTTGTCGTCGTGGTCGATCACCCGGCCCAGGGGGCGGCCCACCACATGGATGGCGATGACCGTGAGGGTGGCGATCAGGGTGAATACCAAGTGCCCGGAGGCGGCCAGCACACCGATCGCCGCCGAGCACCACAAGGTGGCGGCGGTGTTGAGGCCCCGGACGTTGACGCCCTCGCGCAGGATCACGCCACCGCCGAGGAACCCGATGCCGGAGACCACATAGGACGCGACCCTGGTAGGACTGCTGTCCTCGGTGGCAACCGCGTACAGCACGAACAAGGTCGCACCGGCGGCGACCAGCGCGTTCGTCCGTAGCCCGGCCCTGCGCGCTCGCCATTGCCGCTCGATACCGACCAGGGCGCCGCAGCCCACCCCGACGCCCAGGCGGAGCGCGAAATCGGCGACACTCAATGTCTGCGTCACAGCGCACTCCTTCCCCCGCTGGCATGGCCACGCCTTCACGGCCAGCTAACCACGCCGAGGTGAACAACAGATGGATCGCAGCCAGATCCGTTCCGCGGCGGCTACTCCCCCGAAACCTCTGCGCAGCAGGGTGGTTGGCCGTCGCTACTGCGCTGGGGCCCGGTTGTTGGCGAGTTGCTGCGGGCAGTAGTACTTCGCCGAAATCCCCACGAACAGGGTTGCGTGATCGGTCGTCAATCCGGGGTTGTTCCGTTGCAAGTCGTGGACCAACTCCTGGCCTGATTTCCCGGCCCCGATCAATCCGCACACCGCCTTTCCGAATGCGACGGCCTGACCCGGGTCGGTGTAGGTGAGGCCCGCGCCGCGCACGGTCGCGAGAAAGCCGGCGTCGTCGGAGCTGCCGTCCGGATCGCCGTATGCGGGCGCGGCCAGGCCGATCATCGCGGAGACGCCAAGCAGCGCAAGTAGCGGTCGCATTGGAGCAGCCGACCCTCGATCAGGCCTTCGAAAGTTGGTGCGGGCAATAGAATTTCGCCGAGATCATGGCGAAGTTCGATGCCATCTCCATATCCATTCCGGGGTTGTGGCTCTTGACGTCGTGGAGCAGCTCCAAATTGTCCTCGCCGTTGTTCAAGCAGGTGCATACCGCCCGTCCTGCCGAGACGGCAGCACCCTCGCTGGAAAAGCTGAACCCGGCCTGGTGTAGCGCGGCAATGAAGCCCGCGTCATCGCCGTCCGTTACCGGAACGGGATCGGCGTACGCCGGCGCTGCGAGGCCGATCATGGCGGCAACGCCAAGTAGCGTCATTAGTCGTTTCATCGGTTACCTTCTTTCGAGCTGAGCTGAAGCATTGAATTGGGTTGTCCTCTAACCTGATTGCACTTCTTCAGACGGGATGACTTTGGACTTGCCCTTTTTCAGGTGCACCGCATGGATTCCGGGCTTCTTGGCCAGTTGCTCGAGCAGTGCATCGAGACCTTCTTGGTCGACGTTGTGGTGCTGCACGGTTTCGGGCTTCTCCGATATCTGTGCGACCAGACGTTTCAGGTGCTCCGGTGAGTTCTTGTCCTTGAGATCTTTGATCGGGGTCATGCGATTGCGGATCCCGGCACGTACCACGGTGGGGCCTCCGGAGCCCATGGCACTGCCCAGCAT